>NZ_JBBODE010000003.1 GCF_038002765.1 Peribacillus sp. FSL H8-0477
AAGCTTAAAAAAGCTGTTTTCAAAATTACCACAGGCGTTTGAAGGGATTAAACCCGTACTACTCTATCCTGTTTTCGGGATGTTAATTACAGGCTTACTCATGATTATGGTGATAAATGAACCGGTAACATTACTTAATCAGGGGTTAACAAGTTGGCTTGAAAGTTTATCCGGTTCAAATGCGATTCTTTTAGGCATTCTGCTTGCTGGAATGATGGCAGTCGATATGGGCGGCCCACTTAATAAAGCGGCATTTACATTTGGCATCGCTGCCATTGAAGCGCAAAGTTTTGGACCACATGCCGCCGTTATGGCAGGGGGGATGGTACCACCGCTGGGTATTGCATTAGCTACCACATTCTTCAAACATAAATTCAGTGAACTAGAAAGAAAATCAGGATTTACGAATTACTTTATGGGTGCATCTTTTATTACAGAAGGAGCGATTCCTTTTGCCGCGGCGGATCCAATTCGTGTTATTGTCAGCAGTGTAATTGGCGCGGCAACAGCTGGTGGTTTATCCATGGCTTTTAAAATTACTTTACCGGCGCCTCACGGTGGAATCTTTGTTATCCCATTGGTTAATCACCCAGTTCTTTACTTACTTGCCATTGTAATCGGTTCCTTAATTACAGCACTGTTACTTGGATTTTGGAAAAAGAAACAACTATAAGTGTGTTAAAAGGTCGATTTCATAGCGAAATCGACCTTTTTTCTATGGGGGGGAAGAGCAAGGTAATTTTTTATTAACGCATATACCCCTGCAGGTATTTTTGAGTTACGTAAAAAACGAATAATAAGAACAAAACTAAACCTTTATTTCAAGAATAACCTCGATAGAATATTTATTAAATCTCATCGCATGTTAACACTTCATACTCAAATGTTTATCAATAAGAAAATGATTTACCAGTTAAAGGGAATTAAGGAATCGATGTCGAACTACTTGAAGAAATCCTAGTCTGATAGAAGAGAGGGGATAGATCGATGACTGATGATGCATTAGTTAAAACGACCAATGGTTCAATCAATGGAAAATCAGTGGGCAATGTTTTAGTTTGGAAAGGAATACCTTATGCTAAACCCCCTTTAGGCAAACTTCGTTTTATGGCTCCAGAAAAACCTGATTCTTGGCAAGGCGTGCGAGAGACAGTAGATTTCAGTAGCGTGTCAGTACAAAAAAGCCGTGAAATTATGAAGTTTTTAGGTGACAACCCAATGGATTCAAGTGAAGATTGTCTCTATCTTAATATCTGGTCGCCATCACCGGATGAAAAACGACGGCCCGTATTAGTCTGGATTCACGGAGGTGCCTTTACTAATGGCTCAGGTTCTTCTCCAGCATATAACGGTGAATCGTTTGCGGAAATGGGGGATATCGTTGTTGTTACCCTCAACTATCGTCTAGGCATCTTGGGTTTTCTTCATTTAGGAGAACTAGGGGGAGAAAGATATGCAGCTTCTGGAAATTGCGGTATTCTTGATCAGATTGCTGCCTTGGAGTGGATACATGATAATATTACAGCATTTGGGGGAGATCCGAATAAAATTACCGTTGCTGGTGAATCAGCTGGAGCTATGAGTGTTGCTGCTTTACTTGCCATGCCTTCAGCTAAGGGCCTCTTTCAACAAGCAATTTTACAAAGCTGTCCACCAAATATGTATCAAACAAAACAAAAAGCAACAGATACAGCTAAACGTATTTTAAATCAATTACAACTAACAGAAAACGATTTATCACGTTTAGAAGACCTTCCCGTTGATAATCTTTTAGAGGCAGCAGCCGATGTCACAACATGGTGTCCGACTGTAGATGGTGAGTATCTGCCTCAAAATCCTGATCAAGCACTCGCAGCTGGCAGTTCCAAAAATATTCCCATATTAATTGGAACAAACCGTGATGAACATAATTTGTTCAGCTTTTTTGATCAAAGCTGGCGTACGATCGACGAGAAAGAAATACGTACACGTTTTGAACAATCACTGGGTTCTGTTTGGTCACAACTTTTCCCTTCTTTTAAAGAGTCACCGTTAACTCATGAACTTTATGATCAAGTGATGACGTTCAATTTATTTACTTATCCTTCAATTCAACTAGCTGAACAACAGATCAAGCAAGGAGCACCCGTCTGGATGTATCGATTTGATTATGAAAGCCCTATTTTTGAAGGGAAAATGAAAGCCTTTCATGCACTCGAGCTCTTATTTGTTTGGAATAATCTTCGCAAATCCGTACCGTTTCTTGCCGGATCACCTGAAGAACAGTTACTAGCCGATCAAATTCACCAAGCCTGGATTGCTTTTATTCGAACAGGGAATCCAGATGAACAAAGCATGGTTCACTGGCCGCCGTATGACTTAGATAAACGAACAACCTTGCTATTTGATCGTGAAAGCCGAGTGGAACATGATCCTGACAGCAGTAATCGACTCCTATGGGAACAAGCAATTAGCACAAAAACTAGATAACCCTAAAAGTCATCCTTTCGAGGATGACTTTTTTTTGTATTTTCGCCATGGTATAAGCGGCCAAAAAATTGTTTCTACATATATAAAAGAAAAGGTTGTTTGTTGAGAGGAGGAAGAGTTATTAAGTTGAAATCGTGCTTCCTTCAGTTCTTTGATACACAAGAAAATGAAACAGTATTACCTGTAAAAGAGTTTGAAGAACTTAAACAGAAATTATTGTTTGAATATGAACAACCTAGTGAGCACAGTATCGCTTTGCTTCCAAATGAAACGAAAATAATTAAAGCCATTCGAGCTGAAACCACGAAATATAATCGTAATAATCTCACACGAACAGAAGCTTATTTGTCTTTTTATATTAAACACCCTGAGATTCATTGGGCATTGCTTGCCCATTTTGTATCTCGTAACGGTGGTTACCATATGACTGATCTTAAGAGCGATTTAATGAACCACCTTTTCACAGAAACAGAGCGAAAGAAGTTTTTCTATTTTCTAGAAGACGCTAATGCAGCCATTTTTGCCGATGCTTATCCACAGTTGTTGCTATATAGTTATGCGGTGAAGCAACGAATCGACTTGAGTAAATTCCTTGCTATTTTTCATGTATCTCGCTTTATGCATCCGATATGGGACCTGTTTATTCATAATAGAAAATCTTCATTACTAACGATTGCAATGATTATTAATGAACAGCAGATGCTAGAGCAGCGTTTGATAACACGACCTCCACATAGTCAAATCATGAAACGACTTGATTTTCAACTGCAAGAGAACTTGGGGTTCACAATGGTTCTGTTTCCGTATCAGCAAAAAAAATATGAGCTGACAAGATTGACAGGTTTAGTCGTTAAACGATTTGCAGATCCGAAAAGTAGAATTCTTATCGGTAAAAAACTCTATCGGCTTTTATTTCAGGATATAAATGTGTTGCAGGGATGTCTCGAATTTTCTTGTGACGTTCCGCACTCTGGTTCACGTTCGGATTACTGGAGCGGTGTTTTTTCTACAAATAAAAGAAACCGACTTTATAGTCCCGTTTTGCAAGATGCGTGGACTGATGCTGCTTTATCTTATTTACCTATAAATGATTGGTTTGTAAACGATCAATCTATCGGAGAGTTACACTCTTATCCTAAACTGAAAATGACTGATTTGACAAAGAAAGCTTTTGATCATACCTCGATACTGCAACTAATCAATCAAACGAAGCAGTTCATCCAGTAATAGAGAGGTGTTACACGATTATGGTCAAACTGGTATTCTCGCATACTTTTTAAATACTTTACTAAAACAAGTGCAATACGGAAAAGATCACTCTCTAATCAACGCTTACAAAGTAATTTGTCGGATTTGGGCGATAAGAGTCGCCCTTCCAACTTTCACAATAAATACTCCTAGTCGTTCCTACGTTTTTTGATATCACTATGATATTCCAATCTAAATTCTTGTTCATCCAATTTGAAATAATGATTAATATAACTTGAAATAGTAAGTTTTATAGAAATATATAGTGTTTTAGCCATGAAATTAAATGAAAACGAATGAATATGGATGATTTTGAGCATATTTACTATCCCATGGGGGTTTACAAGTGATGAAGGATGGGAGTATGATAATTCCAATAAAATACAATTTAATTGCGGCCTAATCTCACGTATTGAGAACGGAGGAACCACTATTTTGGGGTTAATTTTGCATTTGCAAAAGGGATGAGAAACTCTTTCGCCATCCTACCCGTCAGCTAACTTCGTCGGCTAAAGCGAAGGAGGTCATAAAGACCGCCTTGATCAGGAGGCTTTTGTTGTTGCTTTTTTTACAGCTAAACCGTTCTGACACTAACATAGGTCTTTTTATTATGCCTATAAATCGAATACTATCATGGATGACAGAACGCAAAGAGAGCGTAAAGCTTGCTGGGCGTTAAGTAGATCAATGATTGCTTTTCTCTAATTTTATGGTTTTTGTAAAACATACAAGGTTCCGAGACCTGTATCACCACTCGGACATGGATGGATATTACATTGCCTATCAAGGGGAAAAGTAAGCATTGGTCTATTTGTTGTTTACAACAGTTAACTATCAATCGAGAAGTCATTGGAACGGTACAAATTCAATGAGGAAAAGGGATTAAGCCTGCAAGAAACCTGAAGGAATGTGACCAGAATAATAGTTTATTAGGGAAGATGGGGTAGTATGATGAATTTTGAGGAACCGTTTAATCTGCTAGATGATAATGGTATTGACATGGATATCGTCGCCCAGATTATCAGGCGAAGGAGGCAGGTGCTGGTTCTTTGCTATATCGATTATCGCATGAATCAACGCATTGTCTCAGACGATCAATATGAGGAATGGGTACAGGAGTTAAGTCACCTACAAGATCACAATCCTGCTGAAGCGGAAAGAGCCAACATGCATGTGGACTTCAAAGGTGTCCATTTGAAGGATGCCGATTGTCTTAAGCTTGACCAGGTATGGATTCAAGACAAGGCGTTACATCTATTGCGCTATCAAGCTAGTATCAAGGGCAATCAATAGCAGGAACGGGGGTTCATAGAGGGTGTGTGGACCAAGAAGTCCCGATAAACGTACATGTTTTGCTAATGATACGTTTTATCGTTTGTACCGTATTTACGGATTTAATTAAAGGGTAAAATGGGTGGGATAATTAGATAGAGGGGAAGATGAATATTGCCACTTATCGTGCAAAAATTCGGCGGCACCTCGGTTGGAAGTATTGATAGAATTCTGATGGTAACAGAACGTATAGTGGAGGCGAAAAATAAAGGTAATGATGTAGTCGTGGTTGTTTCAGCGATGGGTCAATCCACCAATTCATTAGTAGATATGGCGGAGCGATTGTCTCCCAACCCAGCGGGAAGAGAAATGGATATGCTGTTAGCAACAGGCGAACAGGTTTCCATATCCTTACTTGCTATGGCTTTGATAAGTAAAGGCTATCCTGCTGTTTCTTTAACAGGATGGCAAGCTGGGATTATGACAGATACCGTTCACAATAGAGCGAGAATCGTCCATATTCACAGCGATAAAATAGTAAATCTTGTTCGAAAAGGTACCATAGTCATTGTGGCAGGGTTTCAGGGAATTACGGAAGACGGAGAAGTTACTACTCTGGGTCGGGGGGGTTCGGATACAACTGCAGTTGCGCTGGCTGCCAGCATTAAGGCTGACTTATGTGAAATTTATACAGATGTTTCCGGAGTCTTTTCTGCCAATCCACGTATTGTGCCTACAGCCAAGAAATTAGTTAGGATATCCTTAGATGAAATGATGGAATTGGCGACATTAGGCGCGAGTGTCTTACATCCCCGTGCGGTAGAGTGTGCGAAAAAATATAATGTTCGGTTAATGGTAAGATCTAGTTTTTCTGATGAAGAGGGAACCTTAATAGAGGGGGATGTGGATATGGAAGCAAAGTTGGTATGCGGAGTGACTCACAAAGATCATATCGCGAAAATTACAATTAAAAAATTTGATGCATTATCTTCTTTATTTACAATTTTGGTGAAATCCCATATTGATGTAGATATCATAACCCAGTGCTCAGATGAACTTTCGTTAACTAACTTGTCCTTTACTGTTTCGATAGAAGATTTGGGACGTACATTGGATTTACTCGAATCCAATAAGACAACACTCGCGTTTGAAGAACTCAATACGGAAGTAGGTTTAGCGAAAGTTTCTATCGTTGGATCAGGAATGGTCTCAAATCCCGAAGCAACTGCAAGAATGTTTACAGCATTGGCTTCCGAGCATATTCCGATTAAGATGGTTAGCCATTCAGAAATGAAGGTTTCCTGTATTATTCCCGAAGATATGTCAGAAAGAGCAGTACGGACCCTTCACAGTGTTTTTGGTTTTGACGTCCTTCTAAAAGAGGCGGTTTTACATTAGTTCAATAGTACAAAGAATATATTCGGCTTTTCACAAAGCTTTTCTATAGATAAGAAGATAAATAAACAACTTAGAATGTAAAAAAAGACTACCATAAAAAAACAAGGATTGAGTAGCATATATAAGAAAAATAGGAAAAAGGAACATAGAGGACAGACACGCAAAGGAAGCACATGATCGCTAGGAGTTAAGTAAACCAATGAGTACTTTTCTCTACTTTTATAGGTTTGCTTTGCTATGTATCTACTAATCAATGTTTGAATCTTATTGGTTAACGCTGGGATGCTTAGCGGCATACATGGGGAAAGAGTAAGCATTGGTCTATTTTTTATATTTTCAACAGGCAGGCTTCTCTTTCATAGAAAGAATGCAGATTGAGAATTAATAAGAGAAAGTACTAATGGGGTGGATTGTATGGGAAAAGTACTGCTTGTTGGAAAAGGAAAATTATTTAAATCTGTAAAGAAAAGTATAGGGGCCACCCACACGGATACAAGTGACTTAGAAACTTTAGACTATGATGAAGAGTGGTTTAAGCCTACAAGTAACCTGAAGGACTGTGATGGAATAATGGTTCATAAATCATTGCAGGCTAACTGTGTTTATCTATTCCCTAATACTCTGTTAGATGGAATAAATCTTGTAAGAGTATTTATAGAGTTCAAACCTTATAAGTTGTTTGTTGTCACTCATGATCAACAATATTCTACTCTATATAAAAAAATGGGAGCCGACTTTGTCATCCTTAGTAAATCGGGTTGTTACAGCTATAGCTGGCTGTTAACAAGCGGCACCTAGTTACTAAAAAACTTAATGGGGGGTGTAACAAAAATACCCTATAGAGTAGACATTTTCTAAGTGTCTACTCTATAGGGTACAGTTTTACATGCAGATAAGGCTTTACTCCTTAATATCCTTTCGAATAGTCAAGCAGGTTAATCGCAGGTTGTTCACCCTCGATATACTTCTTTAAATTAGGAATGAAAATATCTTGCAGCAGCCTCTGGTCATAGAACTCAGTTGAACCGGACGTATGAGGGGTAATGATCACTTGTTCAAGATCCCAAAGTGGGTTATTCTCCGGCAGGGGCTCTACTTCAAATACATCCAATCCAGCACCAGCAATTTGGCCAGTATTCAATGCATTGATAAGATCCGCTTCGACAACAATAGGACCGCGGCCAATATTTATGAAGTATGCTGTATCCTTCATTTGTTCAAATTGTTCCGCTTTAAACATGTGTTTGGTCTCCTCAGTGAGTGGAAGGGTCACAACAACATAATCGCAACGCGACAATACTTCATTTAACTGATTTGGTGTTCGCATTTCATCTACATTTTCTGCATCTTTTCCTGAGTGGCGGATTCCAAGCACAGTCATACCGAAGGCTTTTGCAATCTTTGCTGTTTCACTGCCTATAGCACCGACACCAATAATTCCGATTGTCTTGCCGTGAATTTCAAGCTTCATATTAGCATGATGCCATTTCTTTTGCTGCTGATTTTTAACATATGTATCAATTTTACGGGTTAAGGCCAGCATCAGTCCAAAGATGGTTTCTGAAATAGGGAACGCATGAACACCGTTAGCACTTGTAACGACTACTTCTTTCTGCTGTAATTCTGTTAATGGGAGGTTATTCACTCCTGCACTCCAAGTTTGAATCCAACGTACCTTAGAGCCTGCACTTATTACGGGTTCCCTTAAGCGCTTGTTCCATCCAGCGATAATCTCCGCATCGTTCAACCTACCTTCCCACACCTCGGGATCACGACTAGCCGTAACTTCCCATTCAGGGATAATAGCTTGAATTTCTGAAAGAATAGCTGCATCTACATCATGCGTAAGTAGTAAGGTTCTTTTTGTCATGGGTTTATCTCCTTTGTATCCTCTTAGAACAATCCTTCAATGATTGTAGGGAGGTCTTCTGATGAGTACTTTAAAAAACTGTATCACTATCTGAATTCCATACTTACGAGCAAAATTCCTGTGTAATCCGTGAATTTACTTACAAGAAAAAAAGCTGACCATCGAGCAGTCAGCTTTAAGTCTATTAACTCTTTAAAAATTTCACACATACAGGATAAGGAACAGGCAGATCACTTCCAAGCAAAGAAAGCTTTCCTGTTTCGGTATCACGAGCATAGAGGACAAGGTTACTTGACTCTTGATTTGAACTAACAATAAATTGTCCGCTCGGATCGATTTCAAAATCCCGAGGCCAATCTCCTGCAGAAGAGACATGTTCAATAAAGGTCAATTCACCGGTTTCTTCTGTTACACTAAAGACCGCAATACTATTATGTCCTCGGTTTCCAGCATAAACAAATTTCCCATCAGGAGATACGTGAATGGCACTGCCTTGGCTGTTTTCTGTAAAATCAGCAGGGATTGCTGAAATATAATGAAGCTCCGTAAAGACTCCGTTTTCAGGGTTATACGCTAGGGCAATCACTTCGTTGCTAAGTTCCGTCATTACATATGCGAATTTTCCATTTGGATGAAATTCAATATGACGAGGTCCGCTTCCCGGTTTCACAGCAAGAACATTTACTACGTGTAGTTGATCTTCTTTAATTTCATACGTGATAATTTCATCCGTACCAAGATCTACAGCAACTATATATTTTTCATCTGGAGTAAATCCTGAAAAATGTGCATGCGGACCATCTTGACGTTCAGTGTTCGGTCCTGATCCGGAATGCTGATTCATAGAGACAATCGCGGATGTTTTTCCTTCTATATTTGTTTTATAAAGTTCTATTTTTCCATTATGATAATTGGCTGTGACCACATATTGTTTGCCGCTGTCGACACTAACGTGACACGGAGAACCGCTTCCAGAAACGTGTGTACTTAATTGAGTAAGAGCTGCTGTATCAGCATCAATGTTGAAGGAAGTGATTCCGCCTTTATCATTTTGTTTGTCCACGGCATATAATGTTTTCCCGTCTTTACTAATTGTTACATATGTAGGACTTCCTAGCTCCGCTGCAAGCTTAATGTTTTCAACCTTTTTACTTTCTGTATCAAGTGTAAAGCTGTAAACCCCTTTACTGTCACCCTTTGTGTACGTACCAATATATCCCGTATAGATAGCCATAATAAAGTTCCTCCTTGTATGTGGATGTGTTAATTTTACCATAAGTCTCTATCAAAGAAGCAGCCTCAGCTCTTGAATTTATTATTTACCCATCTATAACGATTACTAACACATATCTTATGGAAATCTAGAATCTTTATCTGTATAATTAACTTTTAAAAAGTAAGTGTAAAACGGGGTGTACCCATGAGCAGTTGTCAACCAGTAGAACAGTTTCCCTTCCTAAACGGGGTGCAAATTGTAAAAAGAGAATATATCTATAAAGGAATGAATGGCCAGAGTGTTGAGCGTATCTTTACGGCCGATGACAGCTATATTTTTAAACCGCTGACTAATCAGAAGCAGTTTGGTAAGGAATTATGGGTTTACGAGCATATCCTTACTAAGCTGCCATCTATTTATCCAAAAATCCTCGCCCATTCTGTTCAAACAGAAGAACAGAAAAGTTGGATTGTTCTTGAAGATCTCGGGAAACTGTCACATACGTTTAATGAGAAAGCAGCCTGTGAGGTCATTCATTTAATGTCAGGTTGGCACAGGATGTCAACGGATTATCTAAACGGAGCAGAATTAATTGGTCCAAAGCCCTTCATTGAAGAAGTAGTGTGTGATCTTTTTCAGAATAAAACAGACATTCTGCGCATACTCAGCGAATTACATGTGGAAGAAGCAAGCATGATGAATATGTATACCTTGATTAAGGACTTCACATTTACGATTCCTCCCGTATTATCCCACGGTGATCTTCATCTTGGGAATTATGCCTATATCGGTAATCGGGTCGTCGTCTTCGATTGGGAGCATGCTCATTTAAATAGCCCTTTTTGGGATTTGTATCATGTCATTGATATGTCGCATCCAGTGTTTCCTAAATCCATGACCACTGAAATACGGGAAACGTTATTAACCACTTATCTGGATGGTTCACCGCAATTAAAAGCTAGGTCCTTTAGAAGGGAATATTATCTCTACTCAGCTGTCTTTTCGACATGGATGATCGCCTTAATTGTCAGTGATTTGGAAAACAATAAAACCCCTTGGACCAACGAACAGCTTAGGTTGCAATTGGGGGAAAGTGTAACAAATTTAACGCAATGTCTAACTAAATTAGCAGGGTAAAGAGACTGTCGCTAGTCATGAAGATGACCTAGTGGACCGTCTCTTTTTTTATGGAAGGAGCTATTTATTCCTTTTCATTGATATCAACTGGTATATGCTGAAAGCTGCTTACACTAAACAGGCCTTGAACGGTTAGCTTAAGTTCTGGTATAACCGGAAGGGCAAGAAAAGCAAGTGTTAAAAAAGGATTGAAGTGTTGTGAAGCGCCAATTGTCAATAAGGCCGCATTCAATTCTTCCAAAGAAGTATACACATCATCATAGCTTTTGGTCGACATCAATCCGGCAATTGGAAGGTTAAGACGTGCAATCACCTTTCCACCATCAACGACAACCAGCCCCCCTTGCATATCTTTAATTTCCTGTGAAGCCATTAACATATCTAAGTCATTTACACCTGCGGTCATCAGGTTGTGTGAATCATGAGAAACGGTTGTTGCAATGGCGCCTGAAGTAAGTCCCAGGCCTTTTACAATTCCCAGCCCAATTTGTCCAGTGTTATGATGTCGTTCCACTACAGCTAGTTTGAGTAAGTCCAGTTCTGTTGAAGGAAGGAAGTTTCCTATTTCATCACGTGTTACTTCGGCTTTGTCGTGAATCGTAAGTAGGCTGTTAGGGATAATGGTAATAATATTCGCTGTATGACCAGTGAGAGGAATATGTAAATCAGATTCCTTCAAAGTTGGAAAGTGAATACTATTCATCAGTTCATTTACAGAAGTCGGGAGGGTCGATTCAGCGGAATTAATAAGTTCCCCTTTTTCCATCACCAGTTTCCCATTTTTATAAACGGAATCAATGACAATGTCATCAAGATCCGTTAAAAGAAGAAAATCTGCTTTATACCCGCCGGCTATGGCTCCAATCTCCTTTAATCCAAAACATTCTGCTGCATTTAGTGTTGCCATTTGAATAGCGGTTGTTGCTGGAATTCCTTCCTTAATAGAGAGACGTACGTTATGGTCGATGCTGCCTTCTTGTAAAATATCATCCAGATGGCGATCATCAGTGACAAATAGACAGCGATGTGCATTCTTACTTGTAACAGCAGGAAGGAGATTTCTCACATCCTTTGCAGCTGTACCTTCCCGAAGCATCAAGTACATCCCTTTACGGAGACGAGCCCTGGCTTCTTCAGCAGTTGTGCATTCATGATCCGTTTGTATACCGGCAGCGGTATAAACATTTAATTGTTCTTCCGTGAGCCCAGCAGCATGACCATCAATTTTTTTATTTGCCAAATGGGCGTCAGTTAATTTTGCGACCATAGAGGGGTCACCGTTCAAGACAGCGGGAAAGTTCATTACCTCAGCAAGACCGAGTACTCGAGGATGTTGATAAAAAGGACGGAGATCATCACTTTCAAGTTTTGCTCCAGCGTGTTCAAACGATGTTGCAGGAACGCAGGAGGGAAGCATAAAGTAAACATCAAGCGGAATCCCTTCTGTTGTCTCAAGCATGAATTCAATACCGGTAATTCCAGCAACATTGGCTATTTCATGTGGATCTGTTACCACTGTAGTGACTCCATGTAAGAGTTGTACTTTAGCAAATTCCGCAGGGCACACCATGGTGGATTCAATATGAACATGGCCATCAATGAAAGATGGAGAGATATATTTTCCTTTTGCATCAATGGTTGTTTTGCCATGAAAGAATCCTATTCCGGCAAAATAGCCATCTACAACCGCTACATCCGCTTCATAGATTTCCCCATTAAAGACATCGACAACTTTTCCATTTTTAATAACATAATCAGCGGGCTCCTTGCCAGCCGCTACCGAAATTCTCCTTGATAACATTGCTGCATTCATCATATAGCCCCCTTGTTCACTCTAAATATTTGTCAGAAAAACCTACATACAAGAAAGCTGGTAAGCGTACATTTTGTACCGTTTACCTCCATAATTTTTTAAAAATTACTATACCATACAATAATGTAATGAATCAAAAAAACAGAAAATTAATTTTAAAAAATGAAAAGTACGCAATTACTTTTACAAATTTCAGAATCTTTGATAAGGTTAGGTATCTTACTGAATGCAAGGTGATTTTATGGAGTTTTTAGGTGTAATTCTACCGATTTTTAGTATTTTCGTTCTTGGGTTCATCGGTCAAAAGAAGTTTCATTTTGATACCAAAACCATTTCCACGATGGCACTTTATTTAATGTCACCCGTTTTAGTTTTCCGCACCTTTTACAACACTGAATTTAATGCATCATATGGGTATCTCGCTATCTATACATTTGGTCTATGCTTTGCACTGATTAGCATTGTTTATGCAGTGGCTTTTATTAAGAACTATTCCGTACGCGATACCTGTGCGATGATACTGGCTTCTTCATTCATGAATAATGGAAATTACGGTACACCTGTTGTCTTTTTATTATTTGGAGCTGCAGGACTTGATTATGCGATTATCTTAATGGTGATTCAACAGGTAGTGATGTGTACAGTCGGGATCTATTATGCAGCGAAGGGAAGCCCAGGTGGGGATGGAGTTCAATCAGCAATCCTTGCTGTACGGCGGATGCCAATCGTATACGGGGGGATCATTGGAGGTGTATTTCACTATTTTTCTATTACCTTATCACAATCATTAGTAGAAGCTGTTAATCTCGTTGCAGATGCCGCGATTCCAACCATTATGCTTACCCTAGGCATGCAGCTTGCGAACATTTCTGTTAAAAAATTAGCTTATCGTAAATTATCATTATCGCTGACTCTAAAACTTGTCATCTCTCCATTAATCGCATACGGTCTAACACTCATTCTTCCAGTAGATGACCTTGTTAAACAAATCATGGTCATTATGGCCGCTATGCCTACAGCAGCTAACACCACGCTGTATGCGATGCAGTTTGATACAGATCCGGAATTTGTTTCAAGTACGACCTTATTCAGTACGATTTTGAGCTTAGTGACGCTGCCCATCCTCCTGAACTTCATTATTTGATTAGTAAATCACTACTACTCTTAAAAAGAGTTATAGTGATTTTTTATTTGAAACTTTTTCCAATCATTTCCGTAAAACTAGTATGGAAAAAAATTTTATAGAGGAGTGTTACTAATGGAAACTGTCAAACAAGTCAATGAAAATGAAAAGGAAAAACCATCCATACTCGGGATGATTGGGAGCCCGTCGGCACAATTCGTGAAAATGCGGTATAATCCTGCATTTGCAATGGCCTTAACCATTGTCACTGGTTTGTTTATTATTGGCATGTGGTTAACGACTTTCACAATGGATCAGATTTATGAAGGGTTGGATTTAAGCGGGGAAGAGCTTGATATCGCCATATTAATCGGTAAAGTAACCGCCGTGATTACGGGTATTTTAAGTGCTGGTCTAGGTGCATTATTCTCCAGCGTCATTTTATTACTTATTGCCAAAATTGTTCGATCAGGTGTAACGTTCAAGCAGTTATTTTCTATGAATATTCACCTCATGGTCATTTCTGCCCTCGGTCTTATTTTAAATACAGCTGTGGGTATAGCTATTGATCAATCATCAACCATTTATTTCACCAGTCTTGCGGGTGTGCTAAACAGCGATTCAGCTGTTTTAGGCTCGATTGAATTGTTTTCAATTTGGTCCGCTGTACTATTAGGATTCGGACTCCAAAAAACGGCTGACTTTTCGAAAACGGCTTCATGGGTAGTTGTCATTCTTACCTTACTTTTTTCCGTTGGTCTAGCCTTTATGGGAACTCTTTTCACCGGTCTGACCTCATGAGAAAGAAGGTATGGATTGGTATCAGTCTTACCCTCGCAATCACCCTAATGATCGGAATAAGCGTGTATCGTCAAGCATTTGCTGTAACACCTGAAGTCAAGGCTGTTACGGTTCAAACTGAAAACATCTCTTCGCTTTTGATGATTCCCGGAACGGTAGAATTAGAAAGTACTCAGGACATTTTTTATTCAGCTGATAGGGGAGAAATAAAGAAGATTACGGTGAAAGAAGGACAAACAGTAAAAAAAGGACAAGTACTTGCAACACTTGAGAACCCTCAAATGGAACTTGAATACGACCAAAATGAATTAGCGATTGCGTCGGCGGCCATTAAGATAAATCAACTTAACCAACAAGTTGCAGATCTTAAAGAAAAAGAAAAAGACAGCCTAAAACAACTAAGTAAAAAAGAAACTGAGAAACTAATTAAGCCTGAACGTCAGCAGCTCTCATCGGAACAAAAAATGGCAAACCTTGATTTAAAGCAGCTGAAGCTAAAGCAGGACATGCTAAGAAAACAACAAAAAGAGTTAACCATCAGTAGTCGAATCACAGGAACCATCCTGTCGATTGATCAAGCACAAGCAGAAGGTTTTCCAGGGAATACCGAGCCTTTCATTAGAATAGGCAGTCTTGACAGCATGGTGGTAAAAGGGGTCCTTTCAGAATATGACACACTTAAAGTGAAGAATAAGCAGGCTGTTACACTAAAATCTGATGCTGTATCAGATAAGGAGTGGTTTGGGGAAATCTCACATATCGCTGCACTCCCTGATAAGAATACAACCGTTCAGGGAAGTGAACAAGCTGTACAATACCCTATCACCGTTCGGTTGAAAAGCAATGATATTTTGAAGCCTGGGTTCCAGCTCTTTATGGAAATTGAAACAGAATCAAAAGAAGCACTAGTCGTGCCCATGGAATCAGTATTTGAAGAAAAGGGAAAACAGTACGTTTATAAACTAAAGAATCAGGAAGCCGCTAAACAGGAAGTGACTATTGGAATTACGGCAAAGGATCAGCTGGAAGTACTAAGCGGTGTTTCAAGTAAGGAAAGAGTGGCTGCAGATGCTGCAAACGTAAAGGACGGTATGGAAGTGGATATACAATGATTATCATGGAGAATATTATCAAATCCTATAAAATAGCAAAAGAAGATCTACATGTCTTATCACACATCAATCTGACCATTCAGACAGGCGAATTTGCAGCAATCATGGGTCCATCAGGTTCAGGTAAATCAACACTAATGAATTTGATCGGCTGTTTGGATACACCAACGAGCGGAAATTATTATTTTGCTGGAGAAAACGTTGCATCTTATAAAGATGAAGAATTAGCACGTATACGAAATTCATCAATTGGTTTTGTGTTTCAGCATTTTCAATTACTACCGAGATTATCGGCACTGAAAAATGTTGAACTGCCGATGATTTATGCTGGCATCTCGAAGAAAGAACGACGAGATCGTTCCGAAGAAGCCTTAAGAAAGGTTGGACTAACTGATCGAATGGACCATTTGCCAAATGCCCTTTCGGGTGGACAAAAACAACGGGTTGCAATAGCCCGAGCCATTGTTAATGAGCCGAAGTTACTTCTAGCGGATGAACCAACTGGAGCTCTGGATTCAAAAACAAGTGAGACAATTATGGAGCAGTTTTCGAAGTTGAATGATGAAGGAGCTACCATTATCCTTGTTACCCATGAAGCAGAAATTGCCTCTTATGCAAAGCGGACCATTACCGTCAGAGATGGACGAATTATCTCTGGATCAGGAGGAATCACATGAGCGTAATGGAAAATCTGCTCATGGCAGTTAGTTCGTTAAAGGCTCATAAGCTGCGATCGCTGTTAACAATGCTTGGGATTATTATTGGTGTTGGAGCAGTTATTATCGTTGTCGCAATCGGTCAAGGCGGGGAAGCAATGTTGAAATCACAAATTGCCGGTTCAGGCAACACGATTGAACTGTTTTATCAGCCATCGAACGAAGAAATTGCTGCCAATCCAAACATCTATAATCAAGCCCCCTTTTCCCAAGAAGATATTCGTGTTGTGGAAACGATTCCTGGTGTAAAGCAAGTTGTGGCAACGAGCTCTGCCTTTTCAACAGTTCGCTTTCGTGAAAAAAACTCGGACAGCTCGGCAATTGGTATAAACCAAGCTTACCTCGATGTAAATGATATTGAAATAGCAAAAGGACGAGGATTTTCAGCCTCAGATTTCATCAGCGGCCGCCGAGTTACTCTGATTAGTTCCTTTATGCAGGAAGAACTCTTTGAAGGCAAATCACCTATTGGAGAAATCATTCGAATTGGTGCGCAGCCTGTTGAAATCATTGGTGTATTAGAGAAACCAACTGGCTTATTAGCTTTCGGATCAGTTGAAGCCTACCTTCCATACAACACCTGGAAAACAATTTTTGCTAAAAATGACATTACGCAAATAACGTTACAAGCAGAGTCTGCTGACCAAATCAAACAGATTGGGCAAACAGCTGCCAGAAAGGTTAATCTTCTTCATGGTACAGAGGATTCCTATCAAGTCATTAATATGGAGGAAATTGCTCAAGGCATAGGACAGATTACCAACATCATGACATTAATCATCGGAAGTATTGCTGGTATTTCCTTATTCGTCGGTGGTATCGGTGTTATGAATATCATGCTTGTATCCGTTACGGAACGGACACGAGAAATTGGCATTCGAATGGCGCTTGGAGCAACAAGGAAACAGGTGCTTACCCAATTTTTAATCGAATCAATGACCTTAACATTAATCGGTGGGATAGTGGGTATATTGATTGGGTGGGGTACATCCGCTCTAATTTCTTTCTTTGCCGGCTGGCCTTCCTTAATCTCTTGGCAGGTAGTTCTTGGCGGTGTCGTATTTTCGATGATCATTGGAATTGTTTTTGGTCTTCTTCCCGCGAATAAGGCAGCGAAACTTAACCCAATTGAGTCATTGCGTTATGAGTAAACGATATGATGGAATGGGTAATTATTTCTTGGGAAAGCGCAAAAACAGCTAAAATTCTCCTAAATTCACTTTTTTGAAAGAAATTCTGCAAAAAGTATGTCTGATCTAGAATCCTAAAATATGATTTTTCTGCATAAGAGTTTTACAATAGAGGGAGTCTTGAACAAAAATACTCATAGCAGTATGATAAATGGAATTTGGAGGGTAGCATATGCTGCAAACAAACATGACATTAAAAAACCAAGAAAAGATTGAGAAACTATTGAAGGATATCGTACAAGAGTCTTATGAAGAAGTACGTGAAGAAGGTTATCTATTATGTATGGATTGCGGGGATGTAGATTTGTATATCACTGCAGCTAACCATGTAGAACTTCAAGATGCAATTGATGAAAACTTTGAACTAGATGAATGCGGCGATATCATAGAATGCAAACAACATGAGCAGTTAATGGATGATTTGTATGAATATTTTTTAGAACTCCACAAAAACAGCGGTTTGTTCGATTTCTTTCCATCCGGGCACTATACGGTTAATAATGAACAAAGGGCATCAGATACTGACATGCTTGCACCAAAGAACCAATACTACGCACCATTTGAAGATGCAAAGGTAGAGAAATAAGAGGAAAACAGCCGTCACGATGAGGCTGTTTTTTTGTAGGAAAATTTATAACCACTGTCGTTAGGATATATCGAGTACAAGTCTGCATAAACTAATAGTGTAAGACTTTACTAGATTAAAAGATGCTTAAATAAATTCATATGAATGCAGGATTTCTTAGTTTTATGTCGAATTTTAGAAAAATGAGTTTATAGAGTACCTTACGACCTATAAAAAGTGAAGATTGACTAATTATCCAATATATGAATATAATTTACTATATTTAAAAAATTCACAAAATAAAAAATTAAAAGTTTTTTGTTAGTGAATGAAGGAGAACTCTACATATATTTTTGCTTTGAAAGGAGAGAAAGTATGATCAATTTTGAAAAAGTGAACAAGTACTTTGGCGACTTCCATGTGTTAAAAGATATTAATCTTACCATAAACAAAGGGGAAGTCGTTGTGGTAATCGGTCCATCTGGTTCAGGGAAAAGTACCCTGCTTCGCTGCATTAACCGCTTAGAAACCATTTCAAATGGTGTGTTGACCGTTAATAATCTCTCAGTTGGAGACAAAAAAACGGATATCAATAAACTACGCACAGAAATTGGAATGGTATTTCAGCACTTTCATTTATATCCACATAAGACTGTTCTTGAGAACATCACACTTGCTCCCATGAAAGTGCTAGGTCAATCGGAGGAAGAAGCGAAGAAAATTGCTAGAAAATATCTAGATAAAGTCGGTATTTCTGAAAAAGCAGATTCATACCCAGCACAGCTTTCAGGCGGACAGCAGCAGCGTGTAGCTATTGCCAGAGGTCTTGCCATGAATCCAGAAATCATGCTTTTCGATGAACCAACTTCTGCCTTGGATCCTGAGATGATTGGTGAGGTGCTTGATGTTATGAAAGCATTAGCCTTAGAGGGAATGACCATGGTGGTTGTGACACACGAAATGGGGTTTGCTAAAGAAGTGGCAGACAGAATCGTGTTTATGGACCAAGGACAAATTTTAGAAGAAGCAATTCCGGCTGAATTCTATGAGAACCCGAAGGAAGAACGGGCACAATTATTTCTCAGTCGTATTTTAAATCATTAAAAAAAACAGGGGGTACGAATATGTTTGTACAAAACAAATGGGTGAAATTAGCAATTGTTCCACTAATGGCTGCACTTGTTCTATCAGGATGCGGGAAAGATGAAGGAAAAAAAAGCGGGGATGAAGGGGTTTTAGCACAAATTAAAGATAAGGATAAAATTGTGTTCGGCGTTAAAAATGACACGCGGCTATTTGGTTTAAAAGATCCAGGTACGGGTGATGTGGAAGGCTTTGATATCGATATCGCCAAAGCACTGGCCAACGAAATCCTTGGCGATGAAACAAAAGTTGCCTTTGAAGAGGTAACCTCGAAAACGAGGATTCAACTTCTTAACACAGGGAAAATCGACGCTATTGTCGCAACAATGACGATTTCTGAGGAACGGAAGAAAGAAGTAGATTTCACCGATGTATATTTTGATGCTGGACAATCATTGTTAGTGAAAAAGGGCAGTGATATTACAGGAATAGATACGCTTAAGGGCAAAAAGGTCCTAGCTGTTAAAGGATCGACCTCAGCGGTAAATATCCGTGAAAAAGCACCAGATGCTAAAGTTCTGGAATTCGAAAACTATACAGAAGCATTTGCTGCATTAAAAGCAAAACAAGGGGATGCACTAACAACGGATGATTCGATCCTTTACGGCATGGTTGATGAAGATCCGTCTTATGAATTAGTTGGGGGAACTTTTACAGAGGAACCATACGGCATTGCTGTTAAAAAAGGCAATGAGGATTTTGTAAAAGAACTAAACAAGGCGCTGAAAGCTCTAAAGGATTCTGGAAAGTATGATGAAATTAAAGACAAGTGGATTAAAGCTAATAATTAATTGTATTAGTCAAGCTTTTCAGGATGGGCGAAAACCGCTCATCCTGATTCGTTAAAGGGGTTGATGAAATTTGGATTTTTCGATACTTACCAACAACATGGATATGTTTTTAGAAGGATTAAAAAATACGATTATTGCCAGTCTAATTGCTCTTATCTGCAGCTTAGTGCTTGGGACTTTAATTGCAATTTTTCGGATTGCTCCATTTAAGCCGATTAATTGGATTGGGACGGCTTATGTAGAATTTATCCGTAACATTCCACTGCTTGTTATTGCCTTCTTTATTTTTCTCGTATTCAGAATTCCTGGATTGGCTGCAGGGACAATGGCATTAACCATCTATACGGCTGCCTTTATCGCTGAGGCAATCCGTGCCGGCATCCAGTCTGTACCTAAAGGCCAGATGGAAGCAGCTAGGTCTTCAGGACTTACCTATCCGCAGGCGATGTGGAATATTATTTTACCACAGGCAATTAAAATCGTTATTCCGCCGCTGGGTAATCAATTTATCAATCTTGTGAAAAATTCATCGATTATAGCTGTCATTGCCGGTGGAGAATTAATGTATCAAGCTGATTTAATCTCAGCAAGAACATTTGTCGTTTTTGATACATATATCTTTGTCGCTATGTTTTATTTAGTCCTTACCATTCCTTTAAGTCTTGGCGTAGGGCAGCTGGAA
Organism: Peribacillus sp. FSL H8-0477; assembly: GCF_038002765.1. Lineage (NCBI taxonomy): Bacteria > Bacillati > Bacillota > Bacilli > Caryophanales > Bacillaceae > Peribacillus > Peribacillus sp. FSL H8-0477. The sequence goes on from NZ_JBBODE010000003.1 coordinate 20,547, forward strand.
AAACGCCTGGCTAAGAATAATTGAAGGAGGGATAACGATGGATTTTGCTGGAGCTTATACATGGGTCAATATTAAATTCTTATTAGAAGGCTTTGGAGTGACCCTTCAAGTTGCCTTTTTCGCTATTATTTTGAGCTTTTTTATTGCGGGGGCAGTAGGAACCGTCCGTTATGCTAAGGTTCCTGTTCTTTCGCAAGTATTTGCGGTAATGGTTGAGACGATTCGGAACCTTCCATTACTCTTAATTATCCTATTTACATTTTTTGCACTGCCGGAAATCGGTATAAGTATGGAGAAGATTCCTGCTGCCATTGTTGCACTGACAATCTTTGAAGCAGCGATGATATCTGAAATCATCCGAAGTGGGCTTAACTCAATTGACAAAGGTCAAATTGAAGCGGGACGATCTTCTGGATTAAGTAATTTCCAAACCCTTCGGTATATCGTTTTACCACAAGCATTACGACGTATGGTACCGCCGCTTGTTAGTCAGTTCATTTCCCTGCTGAAGGATACTTCATTATGTGTCATTATCTCTCTGCCAGAACTTACTCATCATGCACAGGTGATCTATGGTCAAAACTCTGGATATCTCGCGCCGATCTTACTATTTATCGCCTTTATGTATTTTGCGGTTAATTACACATTATCTGTTATATCCCGCCGCCTAGAAGCTAAAAATATCTAACCTACCCGGCTCAGATTCTATGAGCCGGATTTTTTCCACTTTATTCTTGAGCGTCAACTCTTAAGGAGGCCCATATGGGGAACTGGAAATATCCTATTTTACTAATTAGCGGAATCGGTATCTCTAATTTAGGAAATTGGATTTATTTGATTGCGATAAACATATCTATTTTGAATTTAACCGGGTCTGCTGCGGCAGTAGCCGGTCTTTACGTCATCAGACCGATAGCTATCTTACTGACAAATACCTGGGCAGGCAGTCTAATTGACAGGGTTAACAAACGACAGGTGATGATAACTGTCGATATTATCAGAGGGATACTCATCTTTGTTATCCCTTTTATGCCATCATTATGGTCGATTTATTCCGTATTGTTACTTATTAGTATTGCAGGTGCTTTTTTTGGCCCTAGTTCTTCCGTCTACATGACCAAACTTGTCCCAAGTGAACAGAGAAAACGATTTAACTCACTGATGAGTATGACCGGGTCCGGAGCCTTTTTACTAGGTCCTGCTATCGCGGGATTACTGATCATGTCTACCAGCACAGATATCTGTATTTTTATTAACGGAGTTACGTTTCTTCTCTGTGCACTCATCATCTTCTTTCTGCCAAATGTTGATAACGAACTAGAGCATAGAAAAGAACCCATCCGTTTGCCTATGTTGATCAATGATTATCGAGTCATCGCTGATTTTGCAAAAGGAACGAAGTATTTCATGCTTATTTACTTTTTGTTTCAAATGACCATGCTCATTAATTTTTCATTAGATTCTCAAGAAGCCACCTTTATCAAAACGCATTTACTTTTGTCTGATCAAAGTTACGGATTAATCGTGAGTTTAACGGGTGCAGGGGCCCTTGCAGGGGCAGCTTGCGGCGCATTATTGGCTAACAAGCTTTCTACACGTCTATATCTTGGAGTGGGGATGCTATTCACTCAAATTGGGTATCTCTCATTTTATCTATCTGACGATTTCATAACAGCAACTCTTTCATTCGTTTTCCTAGGTTTTTTCATGGCATTTGGCAATACAGGGTATGCCACCTTTTTTCAAAGGAATGTACCCGTATCGATTATGGGTCGTTTTGGGAGTCTGGCCGAACTCATTCAAGCGGCTGTACAAATTATTCTAACTCTGCTAGTTGGAGCTGCAGCTGAACTTTTTTCTCTCCAATTGGTATGCTTTCTCTTTGCTGCAATCGCACTAGGCTTAGCAATTGTTCTATTAATTGCGAGCTTTAATCCTTCAAAATCGATGTATTACGAAGAAAATACATCGATTTAATTCATGACACCACCCAAGCCCTGCTATGAATAGACTATAGCGAGGTGGATGGGATGGAAATAACAATTCAGGAGACAACTAACCAATCCGTTGAAAGCGCTAAACAACTTCTGACAATGGAACAAATGACTGAACCTGTTACTGACGGTTCCAGCGAATACGTAGAACAGCTTTTTTAAAACCGAGAGCAAGATTGCTCATGGATACTCAGCTGAAAGTAGTTGGGTATCTTCTTTTGTTATAAAAAAGGACGGAGGACTTATTTATGAGCGAGATTGATTCAGGTTTTGAACCCGGTTTTGAACCCTTCTTCGTGGTTTTTTTTATCATATTAGCTTTGGTAATCGGATTCTTTCTTTTTCTTGTGGTAGGATCGATTAGACAGTATTCTTTTAATAACAAACAGCCTCAAGTAACTACACATGCACAAGTTCTAACCAAAAGAACCAAAGTCAGCGGAGGCAGCGGCGATTCTTCAGCAAGCACTTGGTATTACATTACCTTTGAGACAGAAAATGGGGACCGAAAAGAGTTTCAAATAAAAGGGCAGGAATATGGAATGTTGGCTGATGGGGACCGTGGTACGCTCAGTTATCAGGGGACACGGTATCGCGGTTTTAATCGAGATGTTAACAGCTGATACTTTAGAGGTTGAGAAAAGTGAAGCAAAAAAGTACTAGCCTAACTTATTAGGGAAGACAAAGGACAGCAACAGCGGGAATACGGGCTCCAGGTGGAACAGTGGAGGAGATGAATCACGTGAAGGTGGACTACAGCAGCTCTCCGCTGGAAACATAATAGCTATAAATAGGAATAGCAAAACCGACAAGTTTTTTAATCCAAGCTTATAACACAGGAAATGGTATGACCCTGGTCTTTGCTGCTTATGCTTCTGGATAGATGTTACCTCTACGCCAACCCTTTAATCCACACATCCATTTAATAGATAGAAGTAAACTGATAATAATGGTACGATTGAAATAGTTCAATCACCCATGAAAGGATTGTCCCTTATGATAACGAAGTCTTATGATGATGCTATCGGCAGAGGTATCACACAAACGAGTAAAAATATATTTCGGCGCCTAAGTGTCCATTTAAAAGATTATGATATTACTCCAGAGCAATGGACGGTTTTAAAGAGACTTGGGGAAAATGACGGAGTTACCCAGAAAGAGCTGTCCTCCACCTCTGAAAAAGATCAAGCGACTCTAACGAGAATATTAGATATTCTTGAAAGAAAGCGTTTAATGGAACGTAAACCTAACAAAGAAGATAGACGGTCGTTTCTAATCTACATAACAGAAAGCGGCAAACAGCTTAGCCTAGAGCTTTTTCCTCTCATAGAAAAAATATTCAATGAGGAAATTCTCGTAGGAATAAATGAAGAAGAGATTGCTACTTTTTCACGTGTTTTGGATAAAATCAAACAAAATACAGCTCACTGATCAGCGGTGCAGGCTTATTGTAAAAAAATATCAAAAAAATTTCCTATATAACAAACAGATGACAATTATTAAACCACATGCTTAACCCTCAAAAATAAAAAATTCACCTCGAAATGTTTAGTAATAGGACAACTAGGGTAAAAGAGACTAGGGACTAAAGCTAAGTGGGAGGTGCTAGGATGGCAACTATAGATATTGACCAGCTTTTAGCAGCCACGGAAGAAATCGCTGATGACAGCATACATATTGACACTTTTGATATTGATCGAATTCTTGACCTAACGGATAACCTCTACAAAGCATGACTACATAATCATGCTTTTTTATTTTGTAAAAACATGGACAGCTTTTATAAAATTCTCCAAAAATGCCTTTTAAAAAGGTATAATTAAAGACATCTAGTGAGTAGGTGTCGAATTTGAATGAAACTAAGCATTTAAAAGAATTACTCGTGTTAAAAGAGATTTCAGAAACGTTAAATGCCGGAACGGATTTACGCATCACACTGAAAAATGTTCTATCAAAATTACTTAATGTGACCGGCTTTCAAACAGGATGGATTTTTTTCATTGATGCTAAAGGAAATCAAACACTTGAAGCATCGGACACACTTCCGCCAGCTCTTACACTTGATGATTATTCTCCTATGTGCAAGGGAACCTGTTGGTGTGTAGATAAATTTAATCATCAAAAACTAAATAGGGCGAGTAACATTATGGAGTGTAAGCGGCTAGAGAAGGCCATTGACTTAAAACAGGGCGACACGTATGGATTAACCCATCATGCTTCCGTACCCCTCACCTCTGGCGATGAACAATTTGGGATTCTAAATATTGCTTCACAAGGTAAAGGTTACTTTCGCGCTGAAGAATTGGCCCTTTTAGAATCAGTAGCTTACCAGATTGGCAATAGTATTAAACGAATCAAATTGACCGAACACATGCGTGAGCTTGCTCTTATAGGCGAGCGTAACCGCCTGGCAAAGGACTTACATGATTCAGTACAACAGCTGCTATTCTCTGTTAATTTGTTAGCACGAGCAGGAGAGACAGTGAATGACCTTACAGAACAAAGAAACATTCTGCAGAACATACAAAAAATCACATCTCAGGCGCAGGCTGAAATGAAAGCATTAATCTGGCAGCTGCGACCTGAAGGCTTAGAAAATGGGATCGTCAGTGCGTTAAATGCATATGGAAAGACACTTGGGTTAGACGTGACCAGCAGTATGACTGGGGTATCTATACTGCCCGCACATATCGAAGAAATCCTTTGGCGAATTGGCCAAGAAGCCTTTAATAATTGCAAAAAGCATTCAGGACAAACCAACGTAAACCTATTCATCCAACTAAGCAGCAAGAGGGTGGAAATGACCATTACAGATCCTGGTGAAGGGTTTTGCTATAATCCGTCTGCTGTGTTCCCAACACTTGGACTTCAAAGTCTGCGTGAACGAACAGATGCAGCAGGAGGGGAGTTTACTTTAACTAGTTTACTAGGGAAGGGTACAAGCATTAATGTAATGATTCCCTTTTAGGAAGAGGGCATATACGTGAAAATACGACTCATACTTGCAGATGACCATCATATTGTTCGAAAAGGGCTCCATCTGTTCTTAGGCACACAAAAAGATCTAGAAATAATAGGTGAAGCGGAAAACGGTTTGATCGCGGTCGAACTTGCGAAAACATTAAATCCTGATATTATTCTTATGGATTTATCCATGCCTGTACTGGATGGCATTGAAGCAACGAAAGCGATACTTGCAGAAAACCCAAAAGCTAAGATTATGATTTTGACAAGCTTCTCGGATAAGGATCATGTAATTCCGGCACTCGAAGCAGGAGCCTCAGGCTATCAATTTAAGGACAGTGACCCTGATCAGCTTGTTACCGCAATACGCTCTCTCTATCAAGGGGAGAAACAACTTGACCCTAAAGTCACATCCAGTCTGTTATCCTACCTGCAAGGACAAAAAGAACCTTCGCCTATTCAAGAATTAACGAAACGAGAAAAAGAAGTGCTTAAGGAAATTACCTTAGGTAAAAGCAACAAGGAGATTGCAGCCGCTCTTTTTATTACAGAAAAGACCGTAAAAACGCATATATCTAATATTCTTTCAAAACTCTGCCTTCAGGACCGCACACAAGCTGCGTTATATGCTGTCCGGAATGGGTTAGATCAAACAACAACGAACTAACTAAGAAGACACCTAAGAGAGGCGCACATCAAATGACTGGAAAAACACATCTAATGGGCGGTGTTGCCGCAACCATTATCCTTACACATACGAATACATATGATCCACTTTTATTTATTTCAGCAGGAGCGATTGGGGCTTTACTACCGGACATTTGCCATAGCGGCAGTAAAATTGGCCGTAGATTTAAAGGATTATCTAAACTAATCAATAAACTCTTCGGACATCGTACCATTACGCATAGTCTTTTGTTCTTAATCTTAATCAATATGCTGGTTGCTTTCTTAACAACCAATGAAGGAATTCGTGTGGGAATCCTCATCGGAATGGTAAGTCATTTACTTTTAGATGCGGCTACTAAAAACGGCATTAAACTCCTATATCCCTTGAAACTGACGATACGATTTCCCTTAACGATAAGAACAGGTGATAAAGGCGAAGCCGTTGTCATGGCACTGTTGAGTTTGCTTGTTTTGTATTATTCAAAAGATGTGTTAATTCATTATCTATACTAAAAAAAGGCTGCATGTCTCTGTAGACATGCAGCCTTTCTTATATGTACCTGGTTCGTTTATTCTTCGCCTCTAATAAATCCAAGAATGGCAAAAACAGCAATGAATCCTACGATTAATAGAATTTTAATGGAGAGAACTAATACGTCATCCATAGAGAAAACCTCCTGTTAAAAAAGATAATAGCAATAACTTACGAACATTCCTTCAAATTATACCATAAAACACATTCAGAAGGGATGAAATACCAAGAGAGGAAAAAACAAACCCCGCTCAGACTGGGCGGGGTTTGCTAGCGTTCATAGTCCTAACGCTTTTTTAGTCGAGCCGCCTACAATTCCATCTGCTTTCAATTTCTTAGCTTTTTGAAAGCTCTTTACGGCCTTTTCAGTTCCTGGACCAAAGAACCCATCAATCCCGTTTGTGCGATAGCCTAGTTTTTCTAATTTCTTTTGTAAGGTAACAACTCGCGGCCCCGAGCTGCCTTTCTTTAATACCCCGCCTATACTAACCGCTTTACTTGCAGGATTTCCCTTTACCTGGTAGCCTTTAGAGGCGGCAATAGCGGTAAATGTCTTCGAAGATGTAGTAATAATAACAGGAGTATTGTATTTTACTTTACCATAAAGCCATACTACATCGTCATTATACATTCTAATACAGCCTGAACTTACATATTTCCCAATAGATGAAGGATTGCTGTTTCCATGGATCGCATAGGTATCGCCCTTTGTTTGTCTTGCATTAATACCCAACCATCTTTTCCCTAATGGATTTCTTGGATCTCCGCCTTTAATTTTTCCCTTATAATAGGGACGGTTAACAATTTTTTTAACAATTTTAAACGTACCCTCTGGAGTGTATGATGCCTGACGTCCGGTACCAACTGAAAAAGAACGTTGCAGCTGATTATTTTCATAGAAGGCTAGTTGATTCGTAGACTTGTTGATGATAATTAATTGTTTTTTTCCAGAAGCGGCTTCTGTTGTTTTTCCCCCAAACAATAGAAAGCAGGATAAAATAGAGACAATAGACAATAAAACTAATTTCTTCATTGATCCCCGTCCTTTAATAAAAATATGTCTATTTATCTTATGATACGAATCTGAGATGATAACCTCTTTTTATAATCAATAATAAGCGGTTCACAATGTTTTTCTCCCCCCAGATTGAACCGATGCACAATGCCTATAAAAACAGTATATATCCAAAACATGGTAAAATGCTTCATAAATAAACCCAGAAATTCCGACGTATTTTTTACAACGTTAATATGAGTGCACAAAATGGGCGGAAACAGGATACAATATAAGAATAACCTGGAAACAAAGGGAGGGCCTTATGAGTAACAAAAACGTAGACGATATTTTACAACAAGGAATTTTCGGAGCCAAGGAGCTTAAACCAGCAGAACGCAAAAAATACCTAGGAACCTTTAGAGAGCGCGTCGTAGCCGTATTGACACAGGGGCAGGTGCATGAGAAGACCATCTATCGTGAATTGATTAAACGAATGAAAACATATAATGAATCCACCTTGCTGCTGAATGCGGATATTGATTATGCGTATTTAAAAAAGTATGTCGATGCAGCGGTGGAAAATAAAATTCCCTACAAACTAGTTATGAATAAAGAAGCGGAAACAGAGATTGGTTTAGTTCTTGCGGTAGAAGATGCTATTGATCTTGAAGATATAGCACTCACCAGACCAATTATTCAAAAACCAGTAGAAAAGCCAAAGAAGCGTTCCTTTATCTATAAAATCATGCATTGGGTGAAGGGGAAGACTCAAAATTAACGTTAAAAAAAACGACCCAGGGGGTCGTTTTTGTTTAGCTTGCTTTTTTCTTTTGATTTTTTGCTGCTTCGCTTAACGGAGCATTTTTAAGGTATGAACCCCAATAAGCTGCTGAAACGAATATGGCTCCACCAATCGCATTACCGATAAATACAGGAACAAAGTTATTGAAATAATCTCCCCAGCTGATGCTGCTTCCAGCAAATATCGCAGCAGGAATAACAAACATGTTGGCTACAACGTGCTGGAATCCGATGGCAACAAAGGCCATGATTGGGAACCAGATAGCAAGAATCTTTCCAGAAATATCTTCCGCACTATACGCCATCCAAATCGCTAAACCAACAAGCCAGTTACAGCCGATTCCAGATAATAACGCTTGGATAAAACTTGCATCGACTTTTGCCTGTGCAGTTGCAATTGTCTTATGCAAATATGGTTCTGTCTCTGTTAAACCAACTAAATGGCCAAACACATAAGCAACAAATAGGGCACCAACGAAATTAGCCACGGTGATGATGATCCAGTTAGACATTAATTTAGATAGTGTAACTCTTTTTGTGAAAAATCCCATAGCTACTGACATCATGTTTCCTGTAATCAATTCACCGCCAGCGATAACAATTAATATAAGTCCGATTGGAAAGACGGCTCCTCCGATTAGATTACCAAGTGTTGCCCATTCTGCAGGAAGTCCTGCAGTGATTCGGATGGAGAGCAGGTAACCAATTGAAATAAAGGCTCCTCCTAAAAATCCTAATATAAGCATTGCAGTTAAAGATAATGAAGCTTTTTTTACGCCATTATCGGCAGCAATTTGTGATATTTGCTGCGGGGTTTGAAATCCCATTGTATTGCCTCCTAAGTTTGATCTAAGTATTTATATAATCCCTTTGCAAAAGGGGATTACCCTAAATTGATAATTATTACCCAAAGAAAAGGACCGGGGCACAAAACTGATACCCCGAATCCATACTAGTAATCTGTTACTTTATTTGTCTTGCTTTTTTAATTCTTGGCCCATTCCTTTTAAGAAATGGATGCCAAATCCTAATGTACGATTAATGTCTGGATCTTTCATTACTTTCATTAAATCGCGGATACGAATTTGTTTATCGGTTTTTAAGAAGTCACTGCCTGATTCAATTCCAGCCACCGTACTTTTAACAAGAGTGGTTGTTTTTTCAGGATCAGCAGCCATTAAAGCACCAGTTGCTCCCATGACTGTATTCATCAGATTGGTTACAGGTTCACGAGTGACTTGACCTAATGCTATTTTAGTAATTTGTTCTTTTGCTAGAATCATCTTTTCAGCAGCTTCAAGAACACCCATTGAGTTAAGTTCACCGACAATCCCCATTATCTTATTAAGGGATTCTTCGTTGTCTGTAAGCAGTGATTTTAATTCATCAAGCTTTTGTTGTTGAATTTCTTCTTCAGTAGGAATATTTTTTCTAATAAACGAAATCGGTTCTGCCATTGTAAATTACACCTCTTGATAATTTGTTAGTTCAACATAACCTTCACGTGCCCATTTGCGTTGAACTTCAACACCATTTTGCGGGTTACGTTTTTTATTACGCGGATTGTTAGCAGGAAGTGGAGATTCTCCGCCTTTTGCTTGGATAACTTCCATCCGGACCTTCGTCTGCTTATAGGCAGGCGTATGCGTACGATGGTCAACTGCTGGACCTGTTAGGAAGTTAATTGCTGAATCCTTTTTCGTTGAATTCATCGGTAAGAATAGTTCGTTTCCACTCACGCGATCAGTTACTAATACCGGTAATTTAAGCGCTCCATAAGGTGAAACTAAACGGATAACTGAACCAGTACTAATTCCACGTTCGTCAGCTAATTCAGGAGAAACTTCCACAAAAATTTCAGGAACTTTTCTTTGAATACCTTCTGATTTATTCGTCATATTTCCTTCATGGAAATGTTCAAGCATCCGGCCATTGTTAATATACAGATCGTATTGATCTTCAAATTGAGCAGGTAAGACCCAATCTGCAATAGCGAAGCGAGCTTTCTTATCAGGGAAGTTAAAGCCATCCACATATAACAGCGGTGTGCTTACCCCTTCATTGCTGCCCCATAAGAAACTATTCCAACCTTCAAGTACTTCATAATTGGCACCGCTGAAGAGAGGAGAGAGGCTTGCCATTTCATCATAAATATCACTTGGGTGTGAGTAATTCCAGCCAGCACCTAAACGATTAGCAATTTCTTGAACAATCCACCAGTCAGGTTTTGAATCACCCAATGTTGGCAGTACTTGATATAAACGTTGAACACGACGTTCTGTATTCGTAAAGGTACCATCTTTTTCTAGCGATGGAGCTGCCGGTAAAACAACATCTGCATATTGAGCTGTTCTTGATAAGAAGATATCTTGTACAACGAAGAAATCAAGTTTAGATAAAACATCATGTACATGGTTCGCGTTAGAATCAACGAGAGCCATATCTTCACCAGCTAAGAACATAGCTTTCATCTTGCCTTCATCAATTGATTTAAGCATTTGAATATTGTCTAAACCAGGTTTTCCATCAATTGTTACGCCATATGCTTTTTCGAACTTAGCACGAGCTGCATCATCTGTAATATGTTGATATCCTGGTAACCAGCCTGGAAGAGTTCCCATATCACAAGCACCTTGAACGTTATTGTGACCACGAAGTGGATATGCACCAGCTCCTGGACGACGATAGTTACCTGTTGCTAATAATAAGTTTGAAATAGCAGCGGATGTATCTGAACCACCTGTATTTTGTGTTACGCCCATGCCCCAAAGGATACATGTACCATCCGCATCACGGACCATTTCGGCAATGTTAATAATGGTAGCTTGTGAAATGCCGGTAACCTTTTCTGCATATTCTAATGTATATTTTTCAAGGCTCTTCGAATAATCTTCAAAGAAGTTAACGTTTTCTGTTATGAAGTCTGCATCATGCCAGCCTTGATCAATCATGTATTTCGTAACAGCCATTAACCATACTTGGTCAGTACCTTGTTTTGGACGAACAAAGAGATCAGATCGTTCAGCCATCTCGTTTTTACGTAGATCTGACACAATTAATTTTTGTCCATGAAGTTTATGCGCACGTTTTACACGTGTAGCTAGAACTGGATGTCCTTCTGCTGGGTTTGCACCGACAATGATGACCAATCCAGCTTTTGCAATATCTTTAATCGTTCCAGCATCTCCGCCCATTCCGACTGTGCGGAACAATCCGTCAGTAGCAGGTGCTTGACAGTAGCGAGAGCAGTTATCAACATCATTCGTTTCGAATACTTGACGTGCCATTTTTTGTATCACATAGTTCTCTTCATTCGTAATCTTAGAAGATGAAATGAAGCCGACAGAACCTTTTCCGTATTCTTGCTTAATAGAACCTAATTTGCTCGCAACAAGATCTAATGCTTCATCCCATGATGCTTCGACAAATTCGCCGTTTTTACGGATTAATGGTTTAGTTAAACGTTCTTTTGAATTGACGAAATCCCAGCCGAATTTACCTTTTACACAAGTAGAGATGGCATTAACAGGTGCGTCATGTGAAGGTTGAACTTTCAATATTTTACGATCCTTCGTCCAAACCTCGAATGAACAGCCTACACCACAGAAGGTACATACTGTTTTCGTTTTCTTGGTACGTTCTTCACGCATAGCCGCTTCAACTTCAGAAACAGCAAAAATCGTGGTGTAATCTGGTTCAACTGTTTTAATTAAATCGATCATCGGAGTAAGAATATCTTCCTCAAGACCTGTCATAAATCCAGCTTCACCGAGCATCGATTTTTCCATTAAAGCATTACATGGACAGATCGTTACACACTGACCACAGCCGACACATGAAGATTCATTAATGGAAACACCTGCATCCCAGATTACACGTGGACGTTCAGCTTCCCAGTCAATTGATAGTGTTTCGTTAACTTGTAGACTTTGACATACCTCAACACACTGGCCACACGCAATACACTGATTGGCATCATAGCGGTAGAAGGGATGCGTCATATCGACATCAACAGGCGTTACCTTTGGTGTATAAGGATATTCCTGATGTGCTATTTCCATCATTTCAGCCGTATTATGTAGCTTACAGTTACCGTTGTTGTTATCACAAACGGTACAATAAAGCAGATGGTTTTCAAGAATGCGGTCCATTGCTTCCGTACGTGCTTCTTTGGCAGCAGGTGCTTGAAGGTCAATAACCATGCCTTCTTTAGCAACGGTTGAGCAAGAACGGGCTAGTTTTCCATCAATTGAGACAATACACGTATCACATGTTTGAATCGGGTCAACTTCAGGAACATAGCAAATTTGCGGATGTTCAATTTTATTTTCATTTAGGATTTGTACGACAGTTTTGCCTTCCTCGGCAAAAAACTGCTGATTATTAATCGTGACGGTGACATAGTTTGTTTCCATCGTTAAACCTCTTTCGTATAAAAAATAAAAAACCACCATATACAACACAGAAACCCACTTGGGGCATCAGTGAAGTATATGGTGGAATAGTTCATTAGCAGATCTTACTAAAGTACCAATCCAGATATCTTAAGAAAGTTCACATGATAGACTCTTGACAATTTAGGAATTACCAAGAGACCAACAATGGTTATTATACAACTAGTTTCTTGATTAAACAATAATAATTCCAAAAAGACTTTAAGTACATTTAAACTAATAAAAAAGTCGCACAATTAGGAATTATCCCAGTAAAACAAATAATAAACTTTTTAAGATAAAGCCTTTTACAAATAGACAGTATACCTAGTAGGATAATACTGTAGACTTATTGTATATAGGGGAAAAGAGGTACAGAGATGTCTAAAAGAGTTCATGAGTTTAATGATATTATAAGAAAACTCCGAAAAGATCTGTTCGGAAAAGGTCCCGAACGAATTCAGACCGTGTTTGTCGATAACATGGTGATTTCTACACTCTACGGAAATCTAACACCTACTGAAAAATTTATTGCACGTTCTGATGATGGCCGTAATATGGTTCATGCCGCTAGGACCACATTAATACAGGATATCTATAAAGATAAGACGCCAGAGGGAATGAACGAGCTCATGGAGGCAAAACTTGTCCATTTATTTTCTGATATTAAAATTGAGGAAGATATTGGCGTATCGGTTTTTGTATTTGATCGACCTATTAGCGGTTCTAAGGAGGGACAGTCATGAAACCTATCGAGATTAAACGGAATGTCCTTCATTTTGAAAATGGGAATGGAGAGTGGATTGAAGACCGAATTGTAACGGAATACGCTGTAACCGTAAAAATAAACGGTGAGGAGTTTGTTACGATGGTTTGTTCACCTGAATATATTGAAGATATGGTGATAGGCTACCTTGCATCCGAAGGAATTATTAAAAGATATGAAGAAATTGAAAATATTTGGGTACAAGAAAACGAGGGATATGTGCATGTGACCATTTCCAAAATTAATCCCTTTTATCAAAATTTCCAAAACAAGCGCTACATCACCTCTTGCTGCGGGATGAGCAGACAGGGATTCGTCTTTGTAAATGATGCCCTAACGGCGAAAAAAATGGATGCGATTACAATTAAAGTAACGCCTGATGATTGTTTTACTTTAATGAATAATCTTCAAGGTTCTGCTGACGTTTTTAAAAAAACCGGCGGTGTTCATAATGCAGCCTTATGTGATTTGGAAGGTAATACGATTACCCGTATGGATATTGGCCGTCACAATGCCCTTGATAAAATTTACGGCTATTGCTTAAAAAACAACATTGAAATCCGTAATAAAGTGTTAGTATTCAGCGGTCGGATTTCTTCAGAAATTCTCTTGAAAGTAGCTAAGATTGGCTGTGAAATCGTCGTTTCAAAATCAGCGCCGACAGAGCTTGCCTTACAAGCGGCCGAAGAACTTGGTATTACAACGATTGGATTTGTCCGTCATTCATCTTTAAATGTATATACATGTCCAGAACGGATTATCCAGGCAAACTAACAGAAAAAAGAGGAAAGCAAATTGCTTTCCTCTTTTTTTTATATTTTATGCGGTCCCTGCCGCAGTCGATAGAATTTGCGGAAGTTCTTCACAAGCGTTTTAATCACTGCGTAAAGCGGGATGGCAATTAATATACCAATAAAGCCATATAAGGTTCCCGCTGCGAGTAAGAGAAGAATAACCGTCACGGGATGAATATTTAATCTTTTTCCCATGACATTAGGAGTAATCAGGTTTCCCTCTAATTGCTGGACCACCAATAGAATCACTAATACCTTTACAGCCATCATTGGATCTTGTTGAAGACCAACGAGTACAGCGGGGATGACACCAAGAAATGGTCCTAAAAAAGGAACAATAATTAGACACATCGCAAACAGCGCTAGTATCAACGCGTAATCAAGACCAATAATAACATAACCAATATACATCATAATTCCATCTGCGAGCGCAATAATTGTTTGCCCGATGATGTAAGCGGAGAGAGTCTTGTCGACATCTTTTAAAATTACGTTTCCTTCATCTTCAACTTCATTAGGAATATACTTCAGTAGAAATGGGCGAAGCTTGTCATCATCTTTTAAAAAGTAAAACAGCAGAAAAGGGACGATGATGAGAACAGTCGCGATACTAGTTATGGTAGAGAAGACAGTCATTAAGTTCCCACTCATACTTGTTAGCAGCTTTTGACCAGAATCAACTGCTTTTTGCCGTAGATCTTCATTTTGAAGCAAACCAAAATCGTGGTCCTTCAGCGTCTTTTCTGATGTTTCTGTAAATTTGTCCATTTTATCCGGGAATTCTTCTGATAAATTCCCCAGCTGATCACTTAGCACAGGACCAGCGAAATAGGTGCCTAGCGTAAGTAAACTTAAAACAATCGTGAAAACAAGAATGATACTTGCCAGCTTAGGCATGTATCGCCCTAAGAATTTAACAATCGGTCTGCTAATATAATATAGAAGGCCGGTAATCGCGACGGGAAAGAAAATAGTGGCAATTGTTTTTTGAAATGGCCAGAGAAAGTAATCTATTTTCCCAAATAAAAGGATAATTAAAATGGTTAAAATAATTCCTGTTGCATATTGAAAAAACGGTTTATGTATCCACACTTGGCATGCCCTCCACAAAAATGATGTTTGTCTTACATACTTCCCTTTCTGTACGTCATGGTAAACTTTAACCCTGAAAAATAGCCTGAAAGCAGGAGAAATACAGAGATTTCATCCCTACAATCCTGAATTCAGTATAAAAAGAAGATCTATGATACAATTTATTCCTACTATTTATCATTAAAAGAGGCGAAAAAAAATGAAAAAAACAGGATTGGTTTTAGAAGGCGGCGGGATGCGCGGAGTCTTTACTGGAGGAGTCCTTCGATTCTTAATGGAAAAGGACATCTATCTTCCTTATGTCATCGGAGTATCGGCTGGTGCCTGCAATGGATCTTCTTATGTTGCACGACAAATCGATCGCAATAAGATCGTAAATATTGACTATATCCGTCATCCTGAATATATGTCTGTGAAAAACTTATTACGTAAAGGTGAATTGCTTGGGATGGATTTTATCTTTAACAAGCTGCCCAATGAACTTGTCCCATTTGATTTCACTACCTTTAACCAAGCTTCAGACGAATTTATTGTCGGCACGACGGATTGTATGACAGGAGAACCTGTTTACTTTGATAAAACTACCTATCATCAGGATATACTAACGATTATCAGGGCATCTAGCTCGTTGCCGCTTATGGCTCCAATTATCTCTTATCAAGGTCTAAGTTTATTAGATGGAGGGATTGCTGATCCTATTCCGCTCTTAAAAGCTGAAAAAGATGACTATAAAAAGAATGTAGTCATTTTAACGCGAAATAAAGGGTATATGAAAGGACCGCAATCCTTTAGCTGGTATCTAAAACGTAAATATGCTCCTTATCAAGGATTGCTTACAGCCATTGCCCGTCGTCATCAAGTATATAATGAGACCGTGTCATATATAGAAGAACAAGAAAGAAAGGGAAACGTATTTGTCATTCGGCCGTCAGAGAAAATTGAGGTCGCTCGAATTGAACGAAATCCAAGTAAACTTAACCGATTATATGATCAAGGCTATAAGGAAGCCAGTCATCAATATCAAGCATTAATGGAATTTTTGACGTAATACAGAGAAAAGAGACCACAGTCTAGTAAGACAAGGGTTTCTTTTTTTTATACAACTGGATATTTTTGATAAAAGATTAAAAAATTCCGAAAATTTTGTGATTAGCACTTGAAACATCGTTGAAAGAAGGAGTAAAATAAACTATAGTTTTAAAAGCACTACTAAATTTATTCAACAAGGGGTTTTAGTAATGAAGGAAATCGATATGGAGATCACGCTAAGTACAACTAAGAAAACAAAACCGCAAGCTGACAAACTAGAGTTTGGCAAGGTTTTTACAGACCATATGTTTATTATGGATTACATAACTGGCCAAGGATGGCATGATCCGAGAATCGTTCCGTATCAAAAGATTACGCTAGATCCCTCAGCTATGATTTTTCATTATGGTCAGTCCGTTTTTGAAGGACTTAAAGCATATTTGACGAGTGACAAAGAGATTTTCCTTTTTCGTCCCGAGAAGAACTTCCAGCGGTTAAATAAATCGAATGAACGTTTATGTATTCCGCCCATTGATGTAGATAAAGCCTTGGAAGCATTGAAAGAATTGATTCGTGTTGACCAGGATTGGATTCCTGATGCAGAAGGAACCTCTCTTTATATTCGTCCTTTTGTGATTGCAACTGAACCGTATTTAGGTGTAGCGCCTTCAGACCGTTATCAATTCATCGTCATTATGTCACCAGTCGGCTCTTATTATAAAGAAGGTATTCATCCAATTCGAATTGCAGTTGAACAAGCATTTACTCGTGCTGTAAATGGAGGAACCGGTGAAGCTAAAACAGGCGGCAATTATGCGTCTAGTTTAAAAGCCCAAGAAGTTTCTGATAAAGATGGCTATGCACAAGTTTTATGGCTCGATGGAATTGAGAAGAAGTATATTGAAGAAGTAGGCAGTATGAACGTTTTCTTTAAAATTAATGGAGAAGTGGTAACACCGGCCCTTAATGGAAGCATCCTTCCGGGTGTTACAAGAGATTCCATTTTAGAATTACTTCATCATTGGAACATTCCTGTTTCTGAACGAAAAGTATCTATGGATGAAGTGTACCAAGCACAAAAAGCGGGCACTTTAGAAGAGGCCTTTGGTACGGGGACCGCTGCTGTAATCTCACCAATCGGCGAATTCCTCTGGCAGGGAGAAAAGTTATCTGTACAAAATGGGAAAACTGGCGAGCTGTCAAAAAAACTCTATGATACCTTAACAGATATCCAAAATGGAAGAAGTGATGATCCGTTTAACTGGATCACTAAGGTGGAGCAAAAAGTAATACAAAATTAAAAGTGAAAAAAGAAGCCTGCACTTGCTTTGCAGGCTTCTTTTTTCGTTTACACAATCATACCGCTGCGTATACCGACAGCAACTGCTTCAGACCGGTGACGGACACCCAGTTTCCGAACGGCAGAACTCAAGTAATCGCGAACGGTATACTTACTAATAAAAAGCTGTTCTGCTATTCCATTAATGTCGTACCCGTTCGCAAGATATTGTAAGACCTCTGATTCTCGTTTGCTAAGTGTTCCTGATGTTACGACCAAGGGCGCTGCAGCTAACGTAGCATACTGTGATAATTGACTGATAAGCTGATGAAGTAATTCTGTCGATCCATCAAATCCATCGAGCAAAAGAAACCCTGTTGAAACATTTAAAATAGTAATGGGAATAACAATCACAGAAGTAAGATTATATTCGTTGATAATCTGTTCAGGAAAAGCGGCTTGTGTTTCGTGTGAGTTAATAAACAAAGGGGTGTTTTGGGTAACAGCTCGATAAATAGGTGGAATACTATGAACATCTGTTTTTATGCGATTGAGGGTTGAAATTTGCTTTTTTTCAACGAGGTAGATCCCTTCAATGGATGACGAAAATGGTGAATAACTAAAAATACATGCACGCTGGAATGGGAAGTAGACGCTGCATCCCCAGACAATTAATTCGGATTTCTTTTTCATATCCGATTGGATTTGGATTTTTTTTAGAAAATCCTGAAGATGACCTTCCATCATTCGACAGTTTCCCTCCCTACATTTTCAGTAATTGGTTACATGCTAATTCAATAGTACAATAAATTGTAAGCACTTACAATTTTCTGGTAGGTAGGAATTCAAAGGGGGATTAGTAATATGGTACATGAAAAAATGCAAACCACAAGCGCATTAGGATTACGTGAAGATTCAATGCCCTTCAGACTTTATCAAAAAGCCAAGAAATTTGGAATCTGGAATCCATGTGATATTGATTTCAGCAGAGATATCGAAGATTGGAAAAAAATGACGGAACCTCAAAGGGAAAATATTCTTCAACTTATTTCTCAGTTTCAAGCTGGGGAAGAAGCAGTCACACTTGATCTCCTGCCGCTCATTATGGCAATTGCTAAAGAGGGACGGATTGAAGAAGAAATGTACCTCACAACCTTTTTGTTTGAAGAAGCTAAACACACTGAATTCTTTCGAATTTTCTTAAATACGATTGGGGAAACAGGAGATTTAACCATTCATCATTCTGATAAATTTAAAGAAGTTTTTTACGATATGCTGCCAACCGCTATGGAAAAACTTCTGACAGACACATCTCCAGAGGCAATCGCTGAAGCTTCTACTGTTTATAACATGTTTATCGAAGCCGTTTTAGCTGAAACAGCATATTTCGGTATTCATAACTCACTTGAAAAGTCAGGGTTGATGCCTGGGCTGACTAAAGGAATGAGTCTAATCAAACGAGATGAGTCACGTCATATTGCCTACGGAACGTTCTTAATTCAGCGGATCATCTGTGAGCATCCGCATATTTACGACTTAGTTGCTCAAAAGATGGGCGAACTGACTCCTTATGCCATACAACTAAATAAAGAAGGAACGAAAAATAGCGAAGAACACCCATTTGGAGCGGATCCTGATGCCAGTATGAATTTTACGATGCGTCAGCTTTCTCTGCGTATGGAGATTCTCTCGCGTGCAAGAGGCAAAAAGATCGAAGAAGTTTACAAATCAGAAATCTCCGATTATGGTGTACAGGAAGAAGTAGAAGTATAATCATATTACTCAACTCATATCATAAGATAAAGGACTCGCATCCATGAGTCCTTTTTTTTGGCTGTTTCAAACATCGGAAGTACGGGTATCTAAAATTATCTGATACCAAAAGGAGAAGATTGCATGCTTACAATGAAAAATACACTTTTACGAAAAGAAGATATGACTAATCCAGAAATCGTTCCCGAATGGGTAATAAAAGAGTACCAAACTTTTCATGATACAGTGACTGATAAAACTTTTCCATGCTACTTCGGCATGAAAGCGGAAAATAAGGGAGAGCTTCGTTACGCCTATATTACCCGTGATGATTACTCTAACCTCCCTAGCGCAGTCGAAAACTTTCTTAAGCTCTTTAATGAACCACCCTACATACGGCATGGTCTTTTCGTATTTGTTGAACCAGAACCGGTAGAAGGGGATCTTGAACATTATCGAAAAAACTTTTGGGACATTCTTCAATATTTACACGAACATGATCCGAAAGAATGGCCTGAAGAAAAACCAAAAGACCCGGAGCACTTTTTATGGGACTTCCACTTTGATGGCGAGCCAATCTTTATCTTTGGTAACGCACCGGCCTATAAACAAAGAAAAACACGTGACCTTGGGAACAGCCTTGTTCTCGGCTTTCAACCTCGAAAAATATTTGAGGGTCTAGAAGGAACGGAAAAAGGCGGAATCATGTCTCGGGAAAAAGTAAGAGAACGAGTAGAGAAGTGGGACCATTTACCGACTCACCCTGATATTTCTCATTATGGTGATCCTGAACATAACGAATGGAAGCAATTCTTTATTGGAGATGACAGTGAGCCAATCCAAGGGAAGTGTCCCTTCCACCATAAAGACAGTTAAGAAAAGAAAAAGCAGCACTGCTCAAGATGCAGTTGCTGCTTTTTCTTTTCTTAGGATATAGAAACCGCTCCATAAATAGACAAGTGAAGCAAGATAAAAGATCGTTCCAATCGTCAGAAAATCGACAAGATACCCTGTAGCAATTACCGCTGCGGCTGCTCCAACCGAAGTCCAGACATGATATCGTCCAATCTCTCTCCCGGCCTTTTCTTTATCAACATGACGTGCTAGGACCGTTTTTTCGGAATTCTTCTGAACCGCGCCGAGAACGCCCATCATTATTTGTAAAAGATAGACTTGCCAAACCTCTTCAACTAGGGGAAAGAACAATAACACGAGTGCCATTGCCCAAGAATAAACAAGCAGAAGTACTTTATCGCCCACCTGGTCAGCCAGTCTACCGATGAATGGATAAGTTAAAGCGGAAGTTAAGGCAAATAACCCATAAGCCCAGCCAAATTGCGCATAATTGTTTCCGGCATTTTTTAATACCAAAATATAAAAAGGGAAGATCATACTGCTGGCCATGCTAATCGTTCCCTGATATAAGACAAAACGACGATAATTCATTCTTGATACTCCTTATAAAACAGATTCATAAAACGTTCCTCCGGGTCATACTTATGCTTTAATGTAAAAAATTCTTCCGTTCTTGGATAAGCTTCTCTTAATTGTGAGGAAGAAGGATAGCTGTAATAAGGGAGATAATAACTGCCTTGATGAGCGAGTGTTAGATCAATCATCTTTTGAATCACCGCTTCTGTTTCATTAACAGCTTTTTTTGAGGTTCCCTGATTAATCAGCATAACTAGTGCAAACATATCTTCTTTCGCATAGGACATCACGGCTTCTTCGTTTTTTTCTACATAGCGGACGGTGATATTAAGCAGATTAAAATCTTTCTCCTTTTCAAGCATGTTTCGCAGGTCATCAATATAATTTGCAAACTCATCCACTGGAACAAAGTATTCTTGCAGGGTTTCCGTTTTATCAGGATGGTCGTAATCCATAAATGTTGAATCAGAGCGCATACTATTATTTCTCGAAATAAACTTTCCATCTGTTTTCAACGTATACGTACGCTGGACATTCCAAAAGATATTCTTGCCAGCATCACTTAATCGAGCAAGTCCAAGAAAGAACTTTGGTAACGCAATGATTGAATCTCTTTTTAAGGAATCGTATTCCTTTAATACTGTTTGATCAGGTGCAAGCAGATAATTGGTTAGATACATGTCAGTCAAAAAACTCTCGGGGGCGACAGATAGTCTGGCTAAATGCATTTTCACTTGATTGTTTGCGAGCACTTCTTTGGTAAAATACGAATCATATTCCCGGTAATGTATCTTTTTCGTTTCGTATTGATAAAGTTCATCGTCCGTCAACTCAAGCGTCACGTCGAGAATTATCCCAAACAGTCCATACCCGCCAATCACAGACGTAAATAATTCTTGATTTTCCTGTCTGCTAACCTGAAGAATATTTCCTTCTGCCGTCAAGAGTCGAAATGACTGAACGGTTTCTATTAGGGCATGATGACGAATATCCCGGCCATGAACATTCACACTAAGTGAGCCGCCAACAGTAAAAATATTTTGTGATTGTGTAACTTTAAGAGCGAGATGATAAGGATTAATATACGTTTGAATATCATCCCAAGTGGCTCCACTTTGCACAGTAATGGTTTTTTGATCGGGATTAAAAGACAGGATTTTATTATAGGGCTTCATATCAATCATTACGGCGTCAGGATACAGCGTTTGACCACCTTGACTGTGCTGCATCCCTGCGATAGACAGTTTATCGTCATTTTTTCCTGCTTTTTTAACGAGCTGCTGCAATTCCTGATCCGTCGTTCCTGAAGTAATCGATTTTAATGCTACGGGAAGCAGACGACCCTTATCCTCTACGATTGGTGATGAAAGCTTGCTTTGATAGGCAGTGACCGATAAAGCAAAGATTACTAAATAGCTAATCAGTACGATTTTTTTCAAATGAGAATCTCCTTATATCTAATATAGTGTAATTTTACACCATTTTCTTGATTAATCAATCCTTTTTTTACCTATTAAGGAAGTGAGGACAGAATGAAAATTAGGCAGGGCTAACTTTCGTGCTTTATAATAAAAGTAGATTAATGAATGGAGGAGTACACTAAAATGACTACATATAAAACAAGAGAAGAAGTAAATACAGCTGAGAAATGGCGTTTAGAAGATATCTATCCAGACCAAATCCGTTGGGAAGAAGATTTCAACCAAATTAGTACGTTAACAAAGAAACTTAGTAAATATGAAGACAATATTCCGTCTGCTCAAGCTTTATTTGATTATTTATCATTAAGCGAGGAGTTAGGCTATACCTATAAAAAAGTGTATGTCTATGCCATGCTTTCTGTTGATTTGGATACACGTTCCTCCTCGAGCCAAGCTTTGTTAGAGCGGGCAGGGCAATTGGGTCGTAAAATCAGCCAGGCTTCCTCGTTTTTCATGCCGTTTTTATTAAGTCTTGAGGAATCAACACTAAAAAGCTATATTGCGGAAGTAGAAGGTCTAAAATATTTTGAAGATGATTTACTGGATTCTTACCGGTTTAAATCCCATGTCCTAAACAAAGATCAAGAAGCGATTCTCTCTCAAATCAGCGAAGCATTTGGGGCTCCACAGAAAACATTTGGCATGATTAATAATGCGGATATTAAATTTGGGAAAGTAACCAATGATGATGGTGAAAAAATCGAACTTACCCGTGGTATGTATACAAAATTAATTGAAGATCCAGATCGGGCTAAACGAAAGGAAGCCTATCATGCTTACTACAAGCCCTATGTCCAGCTTAAAAATACGATTGCATCAACTTTATCTGCATCGGTACGAAATAATGTTGCGTTGTCTAAAACGAGAAATTATCCTTCTGCCCTAGAAAAATCATTATTTTCTGACCAAGTTCCAAAAGAAGTCTATGATAACCTTATTGCAGCAACGAAAGAGAATATTGCTCCCATGCATGCGTACATTAAGCTTCGGAAGCAACTCTTAGGCGTAGCTGAATTGCATCAATATGATATGAATGTTCCACTTGTTCAAGATGCTAAAGAAGAGATTTCCTATGATCAAGCGTATGAAATCATGCTTGAAGCGTTAAAACCACTCGGTGAAGAATATGTAGCAACTCTTGCTGAATTTAGAGAAAAACGCTATCTAGATGTACGTGAAACACCAGGTAAGCGTTCAGGCGCTTATAACCTTGGCCTTTATGGCGTTCATCCGTTTATTCTTTTAAATCACCACGATGACCTGGATAGTCTATTTACGTTGGCACATGAGTGCGGACATGGCATGCATTCTTATTTCAGTTCAAACTACCAGCCGCAAATCAGTGCGGGCTACTCTATTTTTGTTGCGGAAGTTGCTTCAACCGTTAATGAAATTTTATTAATTCGTTATTTGCTTAACACGACAACGGACGCCCAAAAGAAGAAACACTTAATTAATCATTTCATTGACAGTTTTAAAGGAACGTTCTTTACACAAGTCATGTTTGCCGAGTTCGAGAAAATTGTCCATGAAAAGGCGGAGAATGATGAACCGTTAACAGTGGAAGTATTTAATGATATCTACGCAGGAATCTTTAAACAATACAATGGGGATGAGATGATATTTGATGAAGAGGTCAAATACGGCTGGTCACGGATTCCGCATTTCTATCGGCATTTTTACGTTTACAAGTATGCAACAGGCTATGCCTCTGCTATAACCATTGCTGACAAAATTCTCTCTGGAGATCAAGCAGCATTAACGTCGTACCTGAACTTTTTAAAGAGTGGAAGCTCTGAGTACCCGCTTGACTTACTCAAAAAAGCAGGTGTTGATTTAACGAAGCCGGAAACCATTAAACATGCAATGGGTATTTTCAACGAACTCGTCAATGAATTTTCCGAACTCATGGAAGAGAAGCAGTAAAAATAATGGTATAGTGTAGTAACCAAAAGGCTCAATCCACAGTGATTGAGCCTTGATTTTGTAAAGGAAGAGAAAAAATGAACTCAACTGTAGAATATATTAAAGAATGGCAAAAAGCCCTTCAAATTGAAATACAACATGTGAAGAAGTATGGCAGTACTCGTTATCGAATCAGTAACGGCCACCTGCTGTCCAGCAGCGATTTGTTCAGTTATTATTTTGAATCGACTGTCTCTATTCGTGTACCAGTAGGCTCCCAAATTCGATTGGTTTGGGGAGGGATAGAACAGGAGGGACGTGTCCTTTCATCCGAGGGGAAAAGCATCATCCTCTCCTTCGAGAAGTCTTTAGGCGATTTAATTAGTGAAGCCTTTCTTTATCACGATCCATGGGAACTTCTCGATCATTTAATCTCACGCCTTGATGAAATAAAAAAAAGCAAACAAAAACGGATTCGAGTTAAACGATTAATGGATCCCTCTATGCCTCCTAAGCATCCGATTGCAGAAGAAGACTCAACCAGTCTGCGTGAGTTGTTTGTCCGCTCGAAATACAATCCGATTACGTTTGTCTGGGGACCTCCGGGTACAGGAAAAACCTATACACTGGCTCGAGTTGCAGCCAATCATTACTTTAAAGGAAAAAGGATTCTGCTTTTATCGCACAGCAATCAAGCGGTCGATGTGTTAATGGAAGAACTATCAGCCTTTGTAAAGAAAAAAAAGCGGTTTAAAGAAGGAGAAATTCTTCGCTATGGTACGCAAGTCGGCGACGTTTTATCAGGACATCCTGACATCATTACTTCACAGCTTCTGAAAATGAACGCTCCTGATTTAATAGATGATAAAGAAGGTTTAGTCGACGAAAAAATGCACTTAAAACAAGATCTTTCTAGTTCATTTAGCAAACGTGATTCAGAAAAGCTAATCGATCTAGAGAAAAAACTGGTTCGAGTCCTTGAGAAGATTCGTCAAAAAGAGATGGAGTTAGTAAAAGAGGCGAAGATCCTTGGTACCACGCTTGCGAAAGCGGCGAGTGACCAAACACTTTATGAAACGGAATTCGACATAGTCATTCTGGATGAAGCGAGTATGGCCTATGTCCCACAGGTTGCTTTTGCTTCGTCACTGGCTAAAAACCTTATCGTCTGTGGAGATTTTAAACAGCTGCCCCCGATTGCTTCAGGACGTCATCCGCTAGTCACTACCTGGCTCAAAGAAGATATTTTTCACAGTACAGGCGTAGCGGAATCGGTCAAAACCGGTACGCTTCATCCACATTTATTTTTACTCAAGGAGCAGCGGCGGATGCATCCAGACATTTCAGCGTTTACCAATCGATATATTTATAATAATTTAGTCGGTGACCATCCGGATACCGCTAAAAAACGCGGCGGCATCATGACAGCCAGCCCGTTCCCAAATCAAGCAGCCATTTTACTTGATACAAGCCATTCTGGCTCTCATTGTCTTTCAGAACGGACCTCCAAGTCCAAAATGAATCCATGGCAGTTATTTATTTCGTTTCAGCTGATTCATGAAGCGTATATGGGGGGCGCACGATCCATCGGCTATGTTTCCCCTTATCGCGCACAAGCGGCTTTAATGACTCAGCTGCTTGATGATGTATACCAGGAAGAACGATCTCATGCCGATATTATTGCGGCAACGGTTCATCGTTTCCAAGGGAGTGAGCGGGATGTGATGATCTTTGACACGGTTGATAGTTATCCTGAACAACGAGCAGGTATGCTGCTGACTGGTAAAGACAGTGAGCGGCTGATCAATGTAGCGATTACTAGAACAAAAGGAAAATTCATTCAAGTTAGTGACACGTCATTCCTTAAGAAAACTGTATACAAAGGAAAGGTACTAAGGCAGCTCGTTGACTATCAACAAGCGGCTGGACAAAGCATTACGAACGTTGAAATCGGAAAGTGGATTCAACACCATCATCCGAAACTTAACTGGATGCATGCCCGAAAACTAGAACCTGTTTTTATTGATGTGAAAAATGCCCGAGAAAGCATCGTGATTTCACTTCCAAATCAATCTGTTCTGACACCAGATTGGATACAAGCGATAAACAGCAGAAAGCCATCGGTCAAACTTACCGTTATCAGCGATCAGCAAACACGTTTAACACCGGATTTTGCTGTTCACTCGAGCATCGCTTTTCCATTTATCATGATTGACCGTCAATACTTTTGGTTAGGCCTGCCGCTTGATCAAGGAGAAAATATTTTACCTCCTTATGTAGCGGCTAGACTGGATTCCCCTTCGGTTTGTCAACAATTTTTAGCTCAACTTCCGCAAAAAGAATAATACCTATTTACCTCTGTGCTGCATATACTGACTCAGAAACGAAGCAGCCCAAAGGAGATGAGCGTTATGGATAATATGAAGTGGACCCTTACAGATCCCTATGTGTATCAAACATTGACGGGTATTATAGGAAAAAATGTGATTGTTCAAACGGCCAAAGGTTCTGTTACTGGTGTCTTACAGGATGTTAAACCAGATCATATTGTAGTCAATATGGGTGGATCGCCGTTTTTTATTAGAACACAGCAAATTGTATGGGTTTCACCAAGTTAAATTAGTCATAGTCCTACTTTTCCCTGCATATGTATGGAACGAGTGTCCGGTTACTATTTGGGGAGGGAAGTTATGATTAAGCGTGTTAATCGAATTGCGATAGAATTGCCAATGCCTAAACACGGCGACATGAAAGCAGCCGCAGCCGTTCAGGATCTAATGGGCGGCAAATTCGGAGAAATGTCTACATTGAACAATTATATGTTCCAATCGTTCAATTTTCGTGACAGAAAAAACTTCAAGCCCTTCTACGACATCATTGCCAGTATTACAGCAGAAGAATTCGGCCATGTTGAATTAGTAGCCACGGCGATTAATTTACTTTCATATGGAAATACGTTTCCTGGAGATCCTGACATTGCACCACTGCAAAATGGGAAGCATTCTAATTATCCGCTTCATTTTACCGCTACAGCTCAAACAGCATACCCTGGTGATGCGATGGGCCGGCCATGGAACGGTGAGTACGTCAATAACTCAGGGAATCTCGTATCCGATTTACTTGCGAATTATTTATTAGAAATTGGGGCTCGAACACATAAAATGCGGGTCTATGAAATGACAGACCATCCAGTGGCAAGAGAAATGATTGGTTATCTGTTAGTCCGCGGCGGCACCCATATTATTGCGTATGCCAAAGCACTTGAAGTCGCAACAGGCGTGGAAGTAGGGAAGATGCTGCCCGTACCTGATCTAAGTAACAATAAGTTTGATCATGCAAAGAAATTTATGGACCAAGGACTCTATAATGTCCTATATACATGGGGAGAAAAAGAGTATTTAGATATGAAACAAATCTGGAAAGGGCCGAATCCTGAAACAGGTGAACCATTAATCGTCATTGATGGGATGCCTAAAGGTGCTCCGCCGCCAGATTTGCCAGCAGTACCTGAAGAATTTGCTCCAGGGATTGATCGAGACGATTATGAACGAATTCTTAAGCGTCTGAAGAGTAATATGTAGTGGAAACGCCTTTTGCAGACTACTGTAAAAGGCGTTTTTTGTTTGAAAGAAGGGAGGGAGTAAGAAAAAGCTTAAGTGACAGTCACTCAAGCTTTTTTACTAATTAAAATCCAGCCAGCTTTTTAGCATACATCATATTTAAATACCTGTGTTTATAAAATTCAGGTGAACGTTTTGCTCGTTTAGCAATATACGGATCTGGATTTTGATTATTAATTTCAATAATGGATAAAGCTAGGTCTTGATCAATCCCAATATCGACCCCAATATTGCCGCAATGATAGCCTTCAGCTTCGATTACAGCTAATACATTTCTGCATAGTTCGATAATCGTCTGCTTTACTTCTGAGATTTGTTTGTTATTTAACTTCCAAACCTTTTTCAAGGTCTTATCCGCTAGTTCCGCTCGCCCGCCTGCTGTTATATTACTCACAATGCTGCCGCTTGCACCATATCTAGCAAAAATGCCGCTGGTTTGCCATTCGCCTTGATGATTCTTAGCCATCATTACCCTAAAATCAATTAAGCTTTGATTATGGCGCATCAGCGGGATCGTTGCTTGAATTAAATAGTCTCCTGGGTTGATCAGCTTCTGAAAAAATAATAAAAAGGATTTTTCAGTCCGATATGAACGTACCTTAGGCTTCCGTTTCATTTTATAGCGAATCGTATACCCGGAAGAACTCTTTTCTGCTTGGAAAATATACCTGCCGAGCCGTCCATGGATAGGCTTAATATAGATGGTCTGATGCTTTTCAATCATTTCTTTTATCGTTTGCGGATCCATGTAGACCTTCGTTTCAGGCAAATGATTTTCATACCTAGGTTTAAGCAATTTATACATATCCCATTTCGAAAATATGGGGTAATTGAAAACGGCTGATCCTAGGCCTTGTTTAAAATGCAGCATGACCTTGGTGAAATTATCCCATTTATTAGTAAGGCTTGCTTCGGTTATAGAAAGAACAGAAGCGGGGTAGGTATACGTACCAGGAATCCACTTTTTTGTTTCAGGTTCATAAATATACCCTTGGATTTCCTGTTTATTTGTATTCACACCATCTAGAGCAAATGCTACGACTGTACCACCAATTCTATGATAATAAGTTAAAAAGCTTGAGAGAGTCGTAACTAATTCAGCTAATACTTCACCTGATAAGTCAGCTAAAATCCCGATATAAGGTCCAATAATGAGCTTATTTCGCTCAACACGTAAACAATAAGCAGACGTAAGCGGTATTTTCATTTGTTTGAGTATATCGGCTGACACCAGAAGATGATCTGCTTCAAGCGCTTTAGAAGGATTCACATGTACAGAATGCGTTTTTTGTCCATATTCGAGGAGGATTTCTTGACCATCCGTTAACTCAGCAGCTAGTTCAGAATGGTAGGGCAGGATAATCGTATTTTTATCTGATTCAATGGGTAAGATCCGATACATCCGTTTTCCCTCGCTTTTATATAAAGTCATCCTATTTGGAGGAGACCTAATCTCAGTAGTTTCCTGACTAGTATATGTAAGTAACAATAAATGGTCTGTGCAGGTATGAATCAAAACGTAAAATGGGTGGTTTTAATGAAACGCTTTTTATCGCTTGGAAATAAGATAATACCAAATGATAAAAAAGAGAGTTGGGTACTCATGAAAACGTTGCAAGTTGACCAGGTGCTTCCGGTTTTGCAGGGAACTGTGGTATCAGGAAATCCTCATCAGTTAATTAAACATGTTGTCAGCCACCCGAGGCACCAAATAAAAAAACACTCCTTAATTTTTTTTGATCCCAAAAAGCACTTTACTCTTCCAAAAGACTTAAGTACTTGTACATTAGTATCCTCACATGCTTCCGTTCTGAAGTATATGGGGAAGGGGGTAACCCTTATAAAGGTAGGAGCCGTTATGAAAGCTTATTGGGCGTTTATAAAGTATTACCGCAGCCAATTTACCATCCCGGTAATTGGTGTCACAGGTACATCAGGAAAAACAACAACAAAAGAAATGATTGCTTCTATGCTTGGAGATAAAAAAGTCGTGAAAACGCTTCTTAGTCATAATGCGTTAGAGCGGAATCTTCATTATCTAGTACAGTTTGATGAAGATACCGATGCTGCCGTAATGGAAATGGGCGTTGCCGGACCAAATCAACTTTGGCATTCCGCTCGACATTTCCGACCCACTATTGGGATTATTACAAAGATAAGTACGGATCATATGGAGGACTTTAAAAGTCAAGATGCGTATTTTAAAGAAAAAATCCAAATGCTTAATGCAGTTGGAGAGCACGGGACCATCATCTTGAACACCGACGACGAATATAGTCAACGCATCCCGCTCAAACAGTTTAAAGGCCGTATTCTTTTCTTTGGAAAAAGCACCAATGCTCATTTTCGGGCTGGCGAAATAGACTTTAACCATGAAAGACACGGGATGGACTTTATCCTCTTTTATGGAAAACGGAAATTCACTTGTTTTGTACCAGGGTATGGGACTCATAATGTGTATAATGCCCTTGCAGCCTTTGCAGCGGTCACAGAAGCCGGTGTACCGATCGAAACGGCCATTGAACGGCTAAATGATTTTCGACACGTCAGAAGTCACTTAGAGTTCCATAAAGGCATACGCAATTGTTTAGTAATTGATGATACCTGGAATACAAATACTACTTCTATTGAGGCAGCACTTGAAGTACTGAGGGAAACCTCAAATGGAAAACGGACAGTTGCTGTATTAGGTAATGTCGCCGAGATGGGGGAACACACACTAATTGAACATCAGAAAATTGGTGAACTAGTTGTTGCCAATCAGACTAATGTCCTGATCACTGTCGGTAAAGATGCGAATCAAATTGGAGAAAAAGCTGCAGAATTAGGAATGAACGAATCACACATTCATCATGCCCGCAGTAAAAAAGAGCTCATGAAGCTATTAATCCGACATGCTACTGAAGATAGTATCATTTTAATGAAGACCTCTATGCGAAGTTCCTATAAGGATGTTATGAAGCAGCTGCTTAATCATTGAATAGTAAAAAAACTGCCAAAGGGAAAAATGGCAGTTTTTTTATGTTAAATCATACTTAGTAAACAAATAACCGGCATATTCGATCGGCGTCGAAAAGATCGGAAGAAAATCTTTGTGTAAAATCTCTCCGTTTTTAATTAGGCCGCCAACATAATCACTAATAAAATTACATTCTACAAAATACGGTTTACCTTTCTTGGTAACGCCAATATCGAATCCTAAATCGGCAATGTGAGGATAAACTGTGTTCATGTATTCAGCAATATAAATCCCAAACGAAGTAATTTTACTTTCCAGAACTTCATATGGAATAGATGGATTCGTGACCTCAGCGATTTCAGCAAGTCGATACGTCTTGCCGCCATGTGCGCCATTTGTTAGATAATCATCACTACCTGCAACCTTGCACATGATAGCCGATACCTGAAAGATCCCGTGTTCATCTTTCTGAGCGGCGACTCGCATGTCAAAAGGTTTGTTATAGTATTTTGCAAGCGGAATATATTCCTGAATCAAATACTGCGTTTTTTCCATACGAGAAAAAATAATTTTCGAAGGAGTGTGTTTAAAAAAACGCTTTTTCAGCACTATACTACCTTTTATTTTATAAGATAGCACCCAGCCATCCCTGTTCTTCTCCAGCTTCATCGCACCTCGGCCGCATTCTCCGTAATTCGGCTTTAGAAACAATTTATCATACTTTTGCATCATCATGAGCAGCGTTTCAGGCGTTAGCAATTCAGTATGAGGCAGATAAGGCCGGAGGGAGGGATCACGATACAAAATCTGATGAATCGTGTATTTTTCTACATCATAATTGGGGACATTAAACACTTTAATCCCACTTTCCTGCAGAGAGCGGATATGTTTTTTAGAAGACGGTAAATAGTCTAAAACACGTGTGTATATGACCTTGGGGGAAGGGACGTTCATAAGAAAGTACCCATCTTCACCCAAGACATAGGCATCAATCGTATCTTGATTCGGTTTAATTTGAAACAATTTAAAATAGCAGGGAGTAATCCCAATCCGTTTAGCTGTTTGCTCAAATATTGAAAACATTACAGCGGTATCTTTATCTGGGTTAAGCATCTTATCATAATCGTTTTTAGGAATAACGATGCCAAGATATCGTGTAGTCACATAGATCGACTCCTTAAAAATAGACAGTATATGTATAACATATGAATCTTAAGAAGAATTGCCAAGGCAAATGGCTAAGCCTAAAAAAAATAAAAAGAGCGCAACCAAATGGTGTGTTAATATCAAGAAACGTTAAATACAGGCGCATAGAACGTTTTAAAGATAAATTAGGGTAAATGTTCTAAATGTATCCGAAATACGCCAAAAAGAGCTCTATGAGAATTTAAAGGTATATCTAAGCGGCATACAATGATATTAAATGCTGATAAGTATGGCAACCCAATTATTTGTCAGCTTAAATGTATCAATTACTGAATGAAGGAATGCTGATTATAATCAAACCGTCTTAAATCCGTTTTAGCTGCTGAATAACAGGTAATTAAAATTGCTGAGTAAGTTTGCATAAAGACTGAACATCTCAAAATTTTCATTCTGTCTCAATATTAAGAGTATTCTTGTGATATGAGATATTATAGAGATAAAAAAATTAACTTCCTATAATATATATTATGTTCGGGGCGTTGTATGAAATAGAATAAATGAAGTAATTCTCCTACTCTATTCTATGTTTATAACTGCTATTTTTACTTTTTTCAATATCAATGTAATTAACGCTATATTCGATGACATCATTGATGAATACATGATGGCTCTTCGCGAATTCTTTCAAGTTCACTAATAGTTCTTGATCATACGTTGTTTTAAATTGAACACGGTCCTTGGGACGCAGTTCTTTATTATACGTGATTACACCTTGTGATAAAACATGCTGCAAGCCTGTTTCTAGTAAGTAGTTAACATGCGTATCATGTGTTTGAGCCAGCGTATCTAATTCCTCTAATATGGATTTGCTAATATTCGTTCTAAATTTCACTCTAGATGTATCGGTTGTCTGAGTTAAGTGACCATTGACCAGTTTCCACATTTTATTCGCTCCTTACAGTTAGATCGTTTTAACAACTTAATTATATAAGACATTGATAGGCTTAGAAAGAATTAATCCTCTAATTAGGGAGATAAAATGATAACACGGGTCATTAACCTCACTATTTTATGGAAAATTAACTATATTGATATAGTTAATTAAAGCAAATATGCCAAAAATCACGGTGTTAGACCAAAAAAATAGTATATTTGAATACTTATCAAAACGTTAGAATAAGCAAAGTGTCTTCCCTTTGCTTATTCTAAGCCTGCCTATTAAACGGTCGCTTTAACTTCCCATTTATCGACGACAGTCACGCCAAGGTTTTGAAATGTATCCATTTCATCGAATACTTTTGGTACTTCATCAAGCGAGATGGTTTTGGTAACTAATGAACCTGGTTTCAATTTACCTGACTCTACCATACTCAGCATGCTCGGATATCGTGAAGGCTGCATGCCGAGCGAACCAATTAACTGGATCTCAGACTGAACAATAAAATCAATTGGAAGTGGAATCATTCCTTCCTCATCACGAGATGTAAGACCAATTTGCAAGTGTCGTCCTCTTTTACGCAACCCGTTGATTGCTGCCTGACAAGTCTGTGTAATGCCTAAAGCATCTACGGAAACATGGGCTCCTCCCTTCGTTATTTCACGTATAGCTTCTGTTGTATGACCGTCTTTGGCATTAATCGCTGCAACTGCACCTAACTGCTTAGCAAGGTTTAGCTTGTCCTCTCCAATATCGACTGCAATAACATTGGCTCCTAATGCGCTCGCAATCTGGATTGCAGACAGTCCTACACCACCGCAGCCATGTACCGTTACCCATTCCCCTCCAGTAACCTTCGCTTGATCTGTTATCCCGTGAAATGCCGTCATAAACCGACACCCCATACCTGCAGCTTCAACAAAGCCAATCGAATCGGGTAACTTTACTAAATTAATATCCGCACTAGGAACAGCCGTGTACCTGCCGTAACCGCCCCAAGTCGAGAAACCTAGCAGCTGGATATTTTCGCATATGTTATGATGACCGCTTTGACAATAAGGGCAGGTGCCATCCCCAATGGTAAATGGAGCAATTACTCGGTCACCTTTTTTAAAATTCTTAACATTTTTTCCTGCTTCTTCAATGATTCCTGAAAATTCATGACCTAAAATATGTGGTAATGGCAGCTTTATGCCAATCCAATCCCAATCTCCTTGCCATGCATGCCAATCACTCCTGCAAACCCCATTTGCTTCGACCTTTATAACCACACCATCGTCTGCACATTCTGGATCGGGCATATCCCTAATTACGAGCGGTTTTTTCAGTTCTTCCATTACTAATGCTCTCATAACATACCTCCTTTTTAGTAAGCGCTTACATGTATGGTTGGTCAAGTAGTTATTAAAATAGTACTATCCCTTCTTATCCCTAGTCAATACAGCAGCATTTGCTAGTGCCTGTCGAAAATCGGACACTCATGTCTCATCTTTTCCTACGTTCCCCTTAATTTGTTGTTAAACACCTACAGCACCTACAATAGAATAAAGGTAAATATGTCGAAAAAAATAGGCTGTTACATGGGAATTCCCATGTAACAGCCTTATTTTATTTAGAAGCCAGTTGTTTCTCACGGCCTTTGTTTATATTTAAGATTAGGAAGTATAGAATGGACGCGATTGCGAGTGCATACCAGATAAACTGAGCTGCTGGCTCTTTAGAAATTCCGGTCATGGTAAACATAGACGGAATGGTCAGGGTCACCCACGAGAGAACAATAGCAACTTTGCCTGTATATGCGTCAATGTCTTTCCCGCATGACATAGAAAGATAGAACAGGAACCATAGGTACGCCCAAAATGCCCATGTTATGGCGTTAGCGATATCACCAAATTGAATAATCGATACTAATGTGTAAACGACAGATATAATCGCTACCCATAATGAAAAATAACCTAGTCCATTGCCATTAAGATCTTTAATAATTGTTACAGCTAAAAACAGATACGTTAATCCGAATAAGAAGATACTGGAGTAATTATAAAGTGTCCAGTTCGTTTGGTCTGACACGAATACCAAGTATAAAGGAGAAATCGTTTGAATCGCACCTACGAATAAATTAAAGTAGGCAATACTTTTTCCGTCTGCTTTACCAATCAGAAATAGTCCGTTTAAAAATAACACCGCTCCTGATAAAAATAATCCTATTGTACCCATATAGCGCTTTGTGAAAAGAATACTTTTCACAAATACCCCCTTTTATGATGAATTTTCTAGATGAATTAAAAAAGAAAAAGCACTCTCCTTCTATTCGAAAGAGAGATGCTCTTATTATCTACTAAAGTTTGTCAATTATTATTATTTGATAATCAGACTAACAATGATAGATGTTAGGATACTTACCAAAGTTGCACCGTAAAGAAGTTTAATACCAAAGCGTGCTACTACATTACCTTGCTTTTCATGCAATCCTTTTACTGCACCGGAAATGATTCCGATTGAAGAGAAGTTTGCAAATGAGACAAGGAACACAGAGATGATACCAATTGATTTTGAACTTAGTTCTGAAGCTGCTTTCGTTAAGTCTAGCATCGCAACAAATTCATTGGTTACTAGTTTCGTTGCCATGATGCCCCCCGCTTTAACTGCTTCTGCTGCTGGAATACCCATCAACATGGCAAAAGGAGAGAAGATATATCCAAGAATTTCTTGGAAGCTGATTCCAAAGATCATATCGAACAAACCATTGATTCCTGCCATTAAGGCAACAAAGCCGATTAGCATCGCAGCAACAATGACCGCTACCTTGAAGCCATCCATAATATATTCACCAATCATTTCGAAGAACGATTGTTTCTCATCGTCTTGAACAACTAAGATGTCTTCTTCCTCAGAAACGGTATACGGATTGATGATTGAAGAGATGATGAAACCACCAAACAGGTTAATAACAATAGCTGTAACTACATATTTGGGTTCAATCATGGTCATATAAGCACCAACGATTGACATAGAAACGGTTGACATAGCAGAAGCACACAAGGTGTAAAGACGCTGCTCTGATAGTTGACCAAGTTGTTTTTTCACTGTGATAAAGACTTCAGACTGCCCGACCATAGCAGATGCTACAGCGTTATAGGATTCAAGTTTACCCATACCATTAACTTTGCTAAGTACGAATCCAATCCATTTCATAATGAAAGGAAGAATTTTTAGGTATTGGAAGATACCAATTAATACAGAAATGAATACGATAGGAAGCAGTACCGTTAGGAAGAATGGAGCTTCTCCCCCGTTGGCAATCCCGCCAAATACAAAGTTGACACCAACTGCTGCATACTCTAAAAGCTTACCGAAGACACCTGCAAATGCCTTAATGACTACATATCCAAACTTCGTATTCAGTAACAAGAAAGCTAAAATGATCTGGATAACAACCATAATAATAATTGGTTTTATTTTAATCTTTTTACGGTCGCTGCTAGCAAGAAAAGCAAGTCCAAAAACGACAATTAGTCCGAAAATCGCTATTAAATAACTCATGAGTTACCCCCGGTGTATAATTATTAGTTTCTACCTATTACGTAAATATAAAATACCGATATTAAACTTCCATGTCTGAAGCTGAGAAAGACCCAGGTAATACTTCTTGGATCGTCGTCTCTACTGTGTCACCTTTTAAATTAGTCAAAAAGATTTTTGTATCGTTATCACTGAATTCAGCAATAACTTGTCGACAAGCTCCACATGGTGAAACAGGTCCTTCAGTGTCTGCAACAATTGCTATTGCTTTTATCTTTCTTGTACCTTCTGAAACGGCTTTGAAAATGGCCGTCCGCTCCGCACAATTTGTTAGACCGTATGAAGCGTTTTCAATGTTTGACCCCTGATACACACGTCCGTCCTCTGTCAGCACAGCCGCTCCAACTTTGAACTTAGAGTAAGGTGTATACGCTTGTGTACGAGCCGTAATTGCTTCGTTAATTAACATTTGTTTATCCATAATTAACTCCCCATTCTTTAACATTTTTTCAAAACAGCAGGAAACGCTTTCACTACATTTAAAAAAATATATTTTTATCATGGGGGCTTAAGATGTCTGACCTCTAACCTCCAACATCTATATAGTACAATAGATGATCAGGAAAAGTAAACAAAGAATATTATTAAGAAATAATTTCCATTCTGGATTTTATTTAAGAAACATTGATACATCAGCATTTATAGAGCGTTTTGTATTTATAATTCACAAAATGTCTACATTTTTTCTATACCAATAGTATGATACATTCATATTATTTCAGATTTTTTATATGAAAAAGGACTTACTTTTTCATTTCTCCTGTCCTATTAGAGAAAACAAAAAAAACTACTTTTTCCGGTTCAAATGAACAAGAAAAAGTAGTTCCTCTTAATAAGCTCCCCGAATATAACGTTTCACACTGTTTTCATAAAAGCTTCCTATCCGTATGTGTTCTTTTTCAGTAAATGGCTTAGTATGAATAGCTTGGAGATTTTGTTCAACTTGCTTTACGTTCTTAAACCCTGGAATGGCACATGTTATGGCATCTTGGTCAAGGATCCAACGTAAAGCAGCACTGCTTAAAGATTCACGTCCCTCCGCTATCCAGGAAAGTTCTTCAGTAAGCTCTACTCCTTTCGAAAACTCAAGTCCTGCAAAGGTTTCTCCTACATTAAACTGCTCACCATTTGCGTTAAACTGCCGATGATCATCGTTAGCAAATTTCGTATCATTTGTGAATTTACCTGTTAGCAGGCCGCTTGCAAGCGGCACACGTGCTAACACTCCGACTCCTTGTTCTTTAGCTGCAGGGAGAAGTTCCTTAAGCGCTTTTTGACGAAAGACATTGAAGATCACTTGTAAAGCTTTTACCCCTGGATTAGTCAAACAAAAGAGTCCTTCTTCCACCGTCTCTACACTTACACCATAATGACGGATTTTCCCTTCTTGCTGTAATTTGTCCAGGACATCAAATACATTCGTATTTTTTAAGATTTCTAGAGGAGGACAGTGAATTTGATATAAATCAATCCGCTCACGGCCCAGTCTCTTTAAACTAGCTTCACAATAGGCACGAACTGCCTCTTCAGAATATGTTTGAGGGTCATGTACATCACCTGCTCTACAGAACTTGGAAGCGATATAAATTTGATCTTCTTTGCCTTTAGTAGCTTCACGAAGTAACTCTTCACTTCGGCCATTTCCATATACATCTGCCGTATCAAAGAAATTGACACCAAGCTCCATTGCACGATGTAAACCTAACAGCGCATCTTCTGTCGTAGATTCCCCCCAGTCACCCCCTATTCCCCATGTTCCAAAACTAATCTCACTAACGTTTAATTCTGTATTTCCTAGTTTTCGAAAATTCAAAAGAGAAGTCACTCCTTTAGTTAAGATGATTTATTTTTATTGTAAACGTCGAATCCAACAGCTATTAAGAGAACCAGCCCTTTAATCGTTTGTTGATAATCGACACCTAACCCGATTAACGACATACCGTTGTTTAGTACACCCATAACCAGTCCACCGACTACCGCTCCAATCACAGTTCCTATCCCTCCATAAGCAGAAGCACCGCCGATAAAGACAGCTGCTATCGCGTCTAACTCAAATGAGTTTCCTGCTTTTGGAGTAGCCGCATTCAATCGAGCTGCAAATAGTAAGCCGGATAGTGCAGCAAGAACACCCATATTTACAAATACCCAAAATGTCAGCCATTTTGTTTTAATCCCAGAAAGCTTAGCCGCTTTCTCATTGCCGCCTAGGGCATATAAATGACGGCCTGCTATCGTTTTATTCGTAATGAATGAGTATGCAACAATTAAGACAACTAAAATGACTAGGATATTAGGAATTCCTTCATAGGAAGCTAGGAAATAAGCAAATACATTCATCACGCCTACAATGAGAATTAGTTTTAAGGCAAATAACCACATTGGCAAGATGTCGAAGTTATAAGAAGCTTGTTGTTTTCTTTTTCTTATTTCCCCCCAGATTAATA
This sequence comes from Peribacillus sp. FSL H8-0477, assembly GCF_038002765.1. NCBI lineage: Bacteria > Bacillati > Bacillota > Bacilli > Caryophanales > Bacillaceae > Peribacillus > Peribacillus sp. FSL H8-0477. Next base: position 59,154 of record NZ_JBBODE010000003.1, read on the forward strand.
TCAGAGAAATAACCACTCCAACAATCATCGTTAACAGATCTAAATCACCCGACTTATTAAGCCCTGGTATAAACCCTGAACTCATTTGACGAAATGAAGCCGGAAATGGTGCAATCGATTGTCCATCTAAGACAAGCATGGTAAGGCCGCGGAAAACCAGCATTCCAGCTAACGTAACAATAAACGCAGGCACCCGTAAAAACGCCACCCAAAAACCTTGCCACGCACCAATTAAGCCACCAATAATCAGACAAAGCACAACAGACAGCCATACAGGTAAATTCATTTCTACCATAAAGATTGCTGACATCGCTCCTACAAACGCGACAACCGAACCTACTGAAAGATCAATATGCCCGAGGATAATTACGAGAAGCATACCTATCGCTAGAACAAGGATATAGCTGTTTTGAAGAATTAAGTTCGTAATATTAATTGGTTTTAATAGAACACCTTCTGTTAAAATTTGAAAAAGAATCATAATTAGGACTAATGCGAGTACCATGCCATACTGTCTTAAATTATTTTTGAACAAACTAGCAAGCGTCTTCATTGCTGCTCCACCCCTGTTCTAGTCATATATTTCATTATTTTTTCTTGTGTAGCATCTTCTCTAGTGAATTCAGCGGTGAATTTGCCTTCTCTCATTACATAAATACGATCAGCTATCCCTAGTATTTCAGGTAACTCTGACGAGATGATAAGCACGCCTTTGCCTTGGTCAGCTAATGTATTAATAATAGAATAGATTTCATACTTAGCCCCGACATCAATACCGCGCGTCGGCTCATCTAGGATAAGAATGTCCGGTTCCGTAAACATCCACTTGCTCAAAATCACTTTTTGTTGATTTCCCCCGCTTAGGTTCATTGCTTTCTGCAATATGCTCGGACTTTTTATATTCATTTGTTTCCGGTACTTTTCTGCCTCTATTACTTCTTGATGATCATTTACAATCGTATTCTTAGAAATTTTTTTCAAATTAGCTAAGGTAATATTCGTCTTGATATCTTCTTCTAAAACCAGACCGTACTGTTTTCGATCTTCTGTCACATAAGCAATTCCGTTGTTGATTGCTTGGGTTATATTTGTTAATTTCAGTTCTTTTCCGTCTTTAAATAACTGTCCAGTAATTTTTTTACCGTAAGCTTTCCCAAAAATACTCATGGCAAGTTCCGTTCGTCCCGCCCCCATAAGTCCAGCTATCCCTACAATCTCGCCGCTGCGAATAGAAAAGCTGACGTCTTCCACAATGTTTCTCTCCGGATTAGCCGGATCTTGAACTTCCCAATTCCGAACTTCAAAAATCGTTTCTCCAATTTTAGGCGTATGATCAGGATAACGATTCGTTAAGTCCCGGCCAACCATTCCCTTAATAATCCGGTCCTCTGTAACATGATCTTTCTTCATATCAAGTGTTTCTATTGATTTGCCGTCACGTAGTATGGTAATGGAATCTGCAACCTTAGCAATCTCATTTAGTTTGTGAGAAATAATAATAGAGGTCATCCCTTGTTTTTTGAATTCAAGGAGTAAGTTAAGCAGATTTTCACTATCGTCTTCATTTAATGCTGCAGTTGGTTCATCAAGTATTAATAATTTCACTTTTTTAGAAAGTGCTTTTGCTATTTCAACCAGTTGCTGCTTACCAACACCTAACTGGTTAATGGGCGTGTTTGGTGATTCATTTAAGCCAACAACATTCAACAATTCCTTTGTCTTAGCAATGGTTGCATTAAAATTAATGATTCCATTTTTTGCTTGCTCGTTACCAAGAAAGATATTTTCTGCAATAGATAAAAAAGGAATAAGAGCTAGTTCTTGATGGATGATGACGATTCCTAGGTTTTCACTTTGTTTTATATCTTTAAATTCACAGACTTCATTTGAAAATAGAATATCTCCTGTATAACTACCATGCGGGTACACACCGCTTAGTACTTTCATTAAGGTTGATTTCCCTGCACCATTTTCTCCACATAATGCATGAATTTCTCCTTCTTTAATTTGTAAGTTCACGTCATTTAACGCTTTAACGCCCGGAAATGTTTTAGTAATATTTTTCATTTCCAATAGTACTGATGACAATGACTTCACCCCACCTCATATTTTTGGATACTGCCTGACGGGAAAGCGATGCGCCGGCAGTATCCATATATGTTAGATTATTGACCTAGTTGTTCTTTTGTATAATATCCACCGTCGATTAGTATTTCTTCATAGTTTTCTTTATCAACAACGACTGGATCTAATAGATAAGCTGGAACCACTAATTTACCATTATCATACGTTTTTTCATCATTAACTTCCGCTTCTTTCCCTTTAAGAACAGCATCAGCCATTGCTACTGCTTGTTTAGCCAAAGCTCTCGTATCTTTATAGATGGTTTGAGTTTGCTCACCAGCAATGATTGATTTAACAGAGGCAAGCTCAGCGTCTTGTCCTGTGATAATCGGAAGTGGTTTACTAGTTGAACCATAGCCAACACCTTTTAATGAAGAGATAATGCCGATGCTGATTCCATCAAAAGGAGATAAAACTGCATCTACGCGCTCAGAGGAATATTTAGAACTTAATAGATTATCCATTCTTGATTGAGCAGTTGCTCCGTCCCAACGTAATGTAGCTACTTGCTTCATATCCGTTTGTCCGCTTTGTACAACTAATTTCTTGGAATCAATATACGGCTGCAAGATTGACATCGCACCGTCAAAGAAGAAGTATGCATTGTTATCATCTGGAGAGCCGCCAAATAATTCAATGTTGAATGGTCCTTTACCATCTTCAAGGCCTAGCTTGTCGACAATATATTGTCCTTGTAAAACTCCTACTTTAAAGTTATCGAACGTTGCATAATAGCTGATATTATCTGTACCTTTAATCAATCGGTCATAAGAAATAACTTTGATGTCCTCATCTCCAGCTTTCTTTAACACGTCTGTTAATGATTCCCCATCAATGGGTGCTACAACTAAAATATCGACACCCTTCGTAATCATATTTTCAATTTGAGAAACTTGGTTCTCGATGATATCTTCACCATATTGCAGATCCGTTTTATAGCCTAACTTTTCAAATTCCTTTTTCATATTTTTTCCGTCACCGACCCAGCGTTCTGAGGATTTAGTAGGCATGGAAATACCTACGGAACCGCTTTCTTTCCCGCCGGATTTCTCATCACCGCCACAAGCGGCTAGTGTGAAGATCATGACAAGCATTAATATTGAGCCTAGTAATTTCTTCATAAATTGTATCTCTCCCTTAAAATTAGTTATCACTATCATCTATCTATAACGTTATGAAAATAGAAAGAAAATAGAGACAGTTCAGAAATGTATTCGCTTCCATGACTATCATACTACTTGTAAGCACAAGTAATCTACTAAAATTTTACTTGTACGAACAAATATTTTCCTTTTTTTTGATTATATGAAAAAAAACTCCTTTTAAGAAGGAGTTTAAACACTTACTATCCTATTTTTTTTGTAGACTTTCGAATGACTAATTCTGGTTTATAAAGAATACTAGGATTTCCTATTTGATCTTTGCTCTCGATTAACTGAATAATCGTTTCAGCAGCTTGACGTCCCATTTCAAATTGAGGATGCTTAACAGAAGTAAGCTTCACTTCCGAAGCGGTTGCTAGATTAGAGTCATCAAATCCTACTACTGATAAGTCTTCTGGAACACTCATCCCCAGCTCACGAATGATATCCAGCATAGAGAGGGCAATTTCATCATTGTAACAAAATAAACCAGTCGGACGAACTTCCGCTTTCATAAGTGAGGTAAATAGTTCTGCCGCTTTTGTGTATTTTTCTTTTGTCGTATAGGAAACGATCATTTCTGGTAAGATGGGAACTCTATATGTACGATGGGCTCGAATAAATCCTTGCATTCGCCTTACACCTTGTAAATCATCCGTTTTAAATAAGCCGGCAATTCTTGTATGTCCAAGCTTCAGCAAATGTTCAACGGCTAAATAACCGCCTAATTCGTCGTCAAGTGTTAAGCTATATGGATTTAATTCTGGGTAGTACGCATTAAGCATCAGATAGGGGGTTTTTCTTCTTTCTAGATTCAAGTAATACGTTAAATTCGGATTATAATAATTACTTTTTGTAGGTTCTACAATAAGACCTGATATCTGACTGCCAAGGATTTTTTCTAAACACATTCTTTCCTTGCTGACATCGTTATTCGTACTGTATAGCTGTAAATTATACCCCATTTTGCTTAAATACGATTCCGCCCCGTTAATAATCTGAGGAAAGATATAGTTTGAAATATACGTCGTCACTAGCGCAATTGTTTTTTCAGTAGAATGACTGACAGCTTCCCGATCAGCACAATACGTTCCAGAGCCTTGTTCTGTGTATAACCAGCCTTCGTTGACAAGATCATTAATCGCTTTTCTTACCGTATGTCTGCTTACACCAAAATGAACGGTTAATTCTGATTCAGAGTTAATCCGCTGATGAGGCAGATATTTTCCATTTATGATAAACGATTTGATTCCCTGCTTTACTTGTTCGTATTTTTTCATAGTAGGGTAACAGCCTCCAACCCACAACTAACGCTAAGCTATGGATTATTTATATTCATTTGTACGTATAACTATAAATTATAGATCATTAAAAGACATACTTGTACCTAGATTAATCTATATTTCCAGCTTTTTCAAATGAAGATTTTGAAAAACTTGTAAAAAACGTATTCTAGTTAACCATAATATAGTTATGTATATATGAATGCTACTCTTGAAACAAGAGGAAACATGATATACTAGAAAAGGATTGGAAGTGAGGAAATGGCGACACTTGAAACCTTAGAAGAACGTATAAGAGAAACCGAACGAACCATTATGAATGCCAAAAAGGGAAATTTAAAAAACCCAGTCGACATAAGTGATTATGAAACGTATTTAAACTACTTGAAACAAAAGAGAAACAGTAAACAGAAACAACTTTCAAGAGAACAAGCCAAAAAGTAGTCATAATAAAAAGGAGCAAAATTCTGCTCCTTTTTTATCTATCACTTACTTTTTATTTAATGACTCCCATGTGCTTTCAAGCCATTTATCAAAATCTGCTCCCTTTTCACCCTCGTACGTATCATAGATATCTAACCGCATATTCTTTAATTTCTCTTTAAAATCATTATACGTATGATCTTTAGGTAAGCTTTTTTTAATTCTTAACAACGTTTTTGACGTGCCTTTAATTAGATCTCCTTGTTTGCGTGTTGGTGCTTTAAGGCCATCCGTTAAACCTAATCTCTTTAGTTGACGGTAAGCAGCTTCTTGAACTTTATACACAGCGTCATCGTTCATAAGGCGTACTAAAATATCAATTGTTTGTGTATTTTTAGACTGTCCTAGTTCTTCAACCGCATCTAATCGCTCACGCCAATCAGATTTTCTGCCGGCCGCTTTTTTTAGTTCTTCATAATTTTCAGGTAGTCCAATTGTTTGTTTGTTAGTCAAAATAGTCATTCTCCTTCTGTGTTTATGTAAAAATCATGTTTACTTTTAAAATAAACCTGCTATTACAATCCGCAATTTACTAAGAAATTTTTTCTTATCTTTCTTATTATACTCTATTCCTTATGCTAACATAATAAAAGTCTTCATCTTTCTCTACGTTTTCATGAAAAACAGGAAAAACATAGGCATCATTCATGTCTGCCATCGTTTTCCCCTGCCATATTTCCTGTTTAAACTTTTATCACTCGAATGGATAACGAAGCTCCCATTGCTTACGAATTTCATCGATGATTTTCATGATGCCCAGTGATTCATCAAGCGGCATGATCAGACTTTCTGTCATTCCTTCCTGTATACATCTGCTGACTTCTTCGGCCTCGAACGAATAACCATCTGTACTGCGATCATCTGTAAATGTTTCGACTACCTGATTGTCTCGGAATAATGAGGCTGTTTTTGCCATCAAAAAATTAGGAATGTAAATCGAGCCTTCTGTTCCATAGATATAAGCATCATTGTTAAGATTTAGACGTACCGCTCCGTTAAGAGAGGCTGTTTTTCCATTAGGATACGACAGCAAGACGGAGAATTGCTCATCAACACCTGTTGAGCCAATGTGGGCTGTACTAGTTATCTTATCGGGGCTGGTGCCAAGGACCATAGAAGCAAACGAAATAGGATAAATCCCAGCATCCAAAAGCGCCCCGCCTCCTAAGTTAGGATTAAGCAGTCGATTGGTCGGATCCCAATCTGTACGAAAACCAAAATCTGCTTTTAACAGTTGAACTTCACCGATTTGTCCTTCCGCAAGCCATTGTCTAACCTTTTGGATAGACGGTAAAAAGCGCGTCCACATCGCTTCCATAAGAAAGAGTTTATTCTCCCTGGCATACTGGATTAATTCCACTAGTTCTGCAGAGTGAACAGTAAACGGTTTTTCGCACAGTACCGCTTTCCCCGCACGTAAACTAGTTAACACATTTTCTTTATGAAAAGGATGTGGTGTGGCAACATAAATGACATCAACATCCGCATCAAGAACCAATTCTTGATAACTTCCATAACTTCGTGGAATAGCATGTTCCGCTGCAAATTTTTGAGCACTTTCACTTGTTCTCGAACCAACAGCCGTTAACTCCGCCGTTTTCACCTGTTTTAAATCAGCCGCAAATTTTTCTGCAATCCAACCCGTACCCATAATGCCCCATTTTGTTAGAGTCATATTTTCTCCTCTTTTCCCTTATTTAGTAGTTATATCCATTTTAATACATTGCACTAGCCTATAAAAGAATAAAGCTTTCCTATTTTTGCTTTACGTGTTTACTAGTCTCCTAAAAGTATAAAAATCTCTTTGACATTATGTATAAAACAGAGTAAGTTACAATAGTAATATATTCAAATAATCAGATATACAAACACAATACATTACTTACAAAGAAGGTTAGTCGTATGCACCGAAAATGGGGATTTACCGGAAGATATCGTGACTATTCACTTAAAAATCTTCAAAAGGATTTATTAGCTGGGCTTACGGTAGGTGTCATTGCCATACCGCTTGGAATGGCCTTCGCTATCGCCTCTGGTGTCAAACCAGAGTATGGCATTTATACAACGATTATTGCGGGAATATTAATCGCACTCTTCGGTGGTTCGAAGTATCAAATTGGTGGACCAACGGGGGCGTTTGTTCCGATTTTATTTGGAATCGTTATGTCCTATGGGTATGAAAATCTATTGATTGCAGGTTTTCTCGCCGGATTTATTCTTTTATTTATGGGTATGTTTAAGTTAGGTTCATTAATTAAATTCATACCTAAGCCCGTAACCGTTGGGTTTACATCAGGAATCGCTGTGACTATTTTTGAAGGACAGATTACAAATTTTTTAGGACTAACCGGGATTAAACATCAAGAAACGTTTATAGAAAATGTTCAAGAACTAGCCATGCATCTTGATACAGTCAATGTATACAGTTCGTTGACCGCAGTTATTTGTCTCATAACGATTCTTTATACACAAAAGAAATTTCCGAAAATTCCTGGACCACTGATTGGACTCACGGTCTCTACTGTGATCGCCTCTTTATTTTTCTCAGACCAGGTAGCCACAATTGGTTCCGCGTATGGTGAAATACCGAATACTCTCCCCCATTTTCATATTCCAGACATTACGTTTGCACGGATCGAACAAATGATTGCTCCAGCATTTGTTATTGCTATGCTTGGAAGTATTGAATCACTGTTATCAGCAGTGGTTGCTGATGGAATGACGAAGAGTAAACATAATAGTAACCGTGAATTAATCGGCCAAGGCATTGCCAACATTATCACGCCATTGTTTGGCGGCATACCTGCAACTGGTGCAATTGCAAGAACGGCAACAAATATCAAAAACGGCGCTGTTTCTCCATTCTCAGGTATTATTCATGGGGTTATTGTATTACTGATTTTAGTAGTGTTCGCTCCATTAGCCTCAACTATTCCTTTAGCTAGTATGGCTCCCATATTGATGGTCGTCGCGTGGAATATGAGTGAAAGAAAAGTATTTTTTCAGTTAGTAAGATTAAGAAATGCCGATGCACTCGTTTTAATCGTGACGTTTTTATTAACGATTTTTATGGATCTTACCGTTGCCGTAGAAGTCGGATTATTGCTCGCTCTGCTTTTATTTGTAAAAAGGATGAGTGAATCATTGATTACAGTTAAAGCTTTACCTAATCCAAACCATAAGGGAAATAAGGTAGAAACTCAAATGGTGACAGATATACATGACTGTCCGCAAATTAACATCTATAATATAGAGGGTCCTTTATTTTTTGGCGCAGCGCAAACCTTTGAGCAGACAATCATGAATACCATAAACCTAACACCTGAAGTATTAATTTTAAGAATGAATAAGGTTCCTTTTATTGATACTACTGGTGAATCTTATCTATCAACGATCGTACATGATTTTTCTAGACATGGAATGGTGTTAATTGTGGGTATTACCCAACAGCCTAAAAACTTACTTACTAAAACTGGTTTGACTGATTTTTTAGGAGAAAACCACTTCTTTGAACATACTGGAGATGCTATTACTTTTGCTCTTCAACAAGTAAATGAAAATAAATGCTTAGGTTGCAAGCACTTTGCATTTAGGGAATGTACGGCACTTTCAAATCCAATTCAGAAATAATGAAGGCTACACGTTATGTGGAAGGTGAGAAAAGTATGAAAAATCTTGAAATGCAGCAGTTTAAATCCGACTTCTTTAAAGCACTTGCCCATCCTCTTCGGATTAGAATTCTTGAATTATTAGCTGAAAGCGATAAAAACGTTAATGAAATTCAAACCCTTGTAGGCAGTGAGGGATCTGCTGTCTCTCAGCAATTGACTGTATTACGGGCCAAGAATATTGTTACAGGAACAAAAGAAGGAAACCGTGTTATCTATTCTTTAAGAGATCCAATGATTATAGAACTATTAGCTGTTGCCAAGCAAATTTTTAATAATCATCTCGTCGATACAATCACTATGCTCGATAAATTCAAGACCCCGGATCCACAGACTAACGATAAAGAATAACGAAAAGCATTTCTTCTCTCTAAAAGAATTGCATTTTCACCACTAAAGCTTCATAATCATTAAGCGGATCTTGCTTAATGATTATTAAACTCGCAATAAATAAGGTATAATGGAAGCGAATGAATAAGTGCTGTCTTTTCAATGCATTTGAATGAAGTGGACTTATTATCAAGACATTTATTAGAGAATCGTATTTTTAAGTCGAAAGAGAGTGAGAAAATATGGGTCGTAAGTGGAACAATATTAAAGAGAAAAAAGCTTCGAAGGATGCAAATACAAGTCGTATTTATGCAAAATTCGGACGGGAAATTTATGTGGTAGCAAAGCAAGGTGAACCTGATCCAGAATCAAATCAAGCTTTACGTGTCGTTCTTGAACGGGCAAAGACGTATAATGTCCCAAGAGTCATTATTGACCGTGCGATCGAAAAAGCAAAAGGCGGTTCAGAAGAAAATTATGATGAGCTGCGTTACGAAGGTTTCGGGCCGAATGGTTCTATGGTCATTGTTGATGCGTTGACTAATAACGTTAATCGTACAGCATCAGATGTTCGTGCGGCATTTGGTAAAAATGGCGGCAACATGGGTGTAAGCGGCTCGGTTGCTTATATGTTTGATGCTACTGCCGTAATTGGTATTGAAGGAAAATCTGCAGATGATGTTCTTGAGCTATTAATGGAAGCGGATGTTGATGTTCGCGATATCATTGAAGAAGACGAAAGCGTCATTGTTTATGCTGAACCTGATCAATTCCATACTGTCCAACAGGCATTCAAGGATGCAGGTATTACTGAGTTTACGGTTGCTGAATTAACAATGGTTGCCCAAAATGATTTAGCTCTCTCAGAAGACGCACAAGAACAATTCGAAAAAATGATTGAAGCCTTAGAAGATTTAGAAGATGTACAGCAAGTCTACCACAACGTGGAGCTAGGCGAATAATCAACAAAAAAAGGAGCTGAGTTCAGCTCCTTTTTTGTGTTTACATAGAGAAACACATGCCATTCTGTCAGCATAGAATAGTGAATAGGCGGTGAGAACTATGCACATTAGGCCAACGAAGAATTATGAAATCATTGCAAAACTAAATCGACATGTTCACTCCTTGCATGCCGCACTTTATCCTAAGCACTTTAAAAAATATAACTATCCAGAAGTTAGAGAAACCTTTAAATATTTAATAGACAATGATCAGTTTATTTTTCTTCTATTAGAGGATCACAAAAAAGCAATTGGCTACGTATGGATAGAAATTATCTTTTATCCAGAAAATGCGTTTAGAAAGAGTTACGAGTCGATTTATGTACATCAGATAGGGCTAAGAGCGGATCAAAAGAAAAAGGGGTATGGAACACTTCTTATGGATGAGGTATACACGATTGCAAAGAAGCATGATATTGAGTTAATTGAATTAGATTACTGGTTTGAAAATACTGATGCTAAAGAGTTTTATAAAAAGCATCAGTTTAGCAATTGCAGAGAGTTTGTGTATAAGCAATTGTAAAAGGCATGTTTGAAAAATCAAACATGCCCCTTTTATTAAATCACTTTTACCTTCGTTCCAATAATGACCTCTTTTGATACTTTCGTAATAACATCTTCACGTACTTTATAAAGCATGGCAATTGGATCCGCTTGAACTAATGGAATTAACCCTGGGATATCTTCGGGGTCAATAGAATATTCAGTGAAATCTTCCGGCAGGTTAATATCTTCTCTGAGTGAGATGATTTTCTCAATACACTGTTTTAGACACGTTTCTGAATCAGGTGACGCATCATCGACACGTAAAGCCTCTGCTAACCCTTGAATCTTATTCAGATAGAGTTCTGGGAGATGCGTCATAACATTCGGTAATAACACGGCATTGGCCAGTCCGTGCGGAATATTATACTTTGCCCCAAAACTATGAGCAAGATTATGCACCGGTACCGCATCAACTGCCAGGCAAAAACTTAAAATCGCCATAGAACTTGCTTGCAGCATATTCGAACGGGCTGCTAGGTTTTTCCCTTCATGAACGGCCGTTTTGAGGTTATCTATGACCAATCTAATTGATTGAAGGGCCAAAGCATCTGTCATGGCATTTGATTTATTTGAAAAATATCCTTCAATCCCATGTGTGAGGGCGTCCATCCCGGTGAAGGCAGTAATTTTCGGCGGCAGACCAAGTGTTAAATCCGGGTCCAATATTGCATAGTCGGCACTAATATATGGATTAAAAATATTACATTTAACCCCTAATCGTTCATTAAGAATAACTGCACCTGGAGAAACCTCTGAACCCGTACCCGCAGTAGTTGGGATTGCAACATGCGGTGTAGCAAATGGCTGTGAATCTCGACCTTCTGCTAGCGTCCCCATCACAGCAAGACTGATATCACTCACCTTATGATGGATGGCCCATTTAACGCCTTTTACGGTATCCATTACACTTCCACCGCCTAATGCAATCAGGCAATCGCCATTTCTTTCTTTGTAAAAAGAAATGGCCTCATTAATATAGCTGGATTTTGCATCTTGTTCGATATTATCAAACACGCCTGCTAGTTGAATACCTGGTACTCTTTCGAATAAATCAATTATTGATTGTGTAATGCCGGCATTTGTTAACCCTTTGTCTGAATAAAGAACAGGTCGTGTGCCTCCTAACTGTTTAATAACATCCGGAAGTAAAATACGAGTACCTGAACCACTTTTTATAATTGTATGTTGGTAATATTCATAATAAGATGTTACTTTCATAAGATCTCCTCCACTTATATCAACTTTTTTTATTCAGTATCTGCTCTTCATTCTTATTAAAAGATCAAACCGAAACTTTTACGTTGACCTATTTCACTTGCAAGAGATGTATGAATATGTTTTGTTTCCGTATACTCATCGAACATTCTTTTCCCTAATTCACGACCCGTTCCGCTTTGCTTATAACCGCCAAATGGGGCGTCATTTCGGAAAGCATGCCAGTCATTAATCCAAACAGTACCCGCTTTCAACTTGCCCGCGATTTGATTGGCTTTTGTAATGTCTTTAGACCAAACTCCTGCTGCTAGTCCATAAACAGTATCATTGGCAATGGCAATCGCTTCTTCTTCAGTAGAGTATTTGATGACGGATAAGACTGGACCAAAAATCTCTTCTTGCGCAATTTTCATGTCATTCGTTACATCAGCAAAGATCGTTGGTTCAATAAAATAGCCTTCATCCAGATTCTCTCCAGAAGCTCGTTTCCCTCCGCAGACTAATCGTGCACCTTCATCTAAACCCGATTCAATATACGATAAAACAGTTTCCATTTGATGCTTAGATACGACAGGTCCCATACCCGTGGCAGGGTCCATTGGATTGCCAAGCTTAATTTTTGAACTTGCAGCTGCCAGCTTTTCAACCACTTCTTCATAAATGGAATCATGAACGAGAAGCCGCGTTCCAGATTCACATACCTGACCAGAATGGAAGAAGACACCGAATAAAATACCAGGAATCGCTGTTTCAAAATCCACATCCGGAAGTACAATTGATGGAGACTTACCTCCTAGCTCGAGGGTCACTTTTTTGATTGTTCCAGCTGCTAAGCTCATAATCTTCTTTCCGACCTCAGTTGAACCGGTAAAAGCCACTTTATCTACTTGCGGATGCGTAACTAATGCCTCTCCAACCACTCCGCCGGGTCCTGTTATAACATTGAACACACCAGGCGGCACACCCGCTTCTATTGCTAGTTCAGCCAACTTCAACGTTCCAAGCGGTGTATTGGTGGCAGGCTTCACAATAATTGAATTACCCATTGCTAAAGCAGGAGCAATTTTCCACATTGCTAAAATCAGCGGGAAATTCCACGGCGTGATAGCGGCGACAACACCCAGCGGCTCTCGAACAATCTCACTTCTGCTGGCCCCTACATAATCGACAACTGGTAAAGGCTCAACAAATTCATATTTCAAAGCGTAATCAGCTGTATCTTTAAGTGTCATAGCAAGCTGCATGATATCTGCTCCTGCGAGCTTTCTTATCGTCCCTCCAGAACTTATGCCTTCTAAATAGATAATTTCATTTGCATGTTCCTGTATTTTGGCAGCAAAACGCAATAAGACTTGTGAACGTTCGGCAACAGACTTATTCGACCAAACCCCTGATTCAAATGTTTCACGTGCAGATTTTACGGCTTGCTCAACCTCTACTAGCGAGGATTTAGCAGCTTTCGCGGCAATCTGACCATTGGCAGGATTCACAATGTCAAAGGTCTCCCCATTCGAAGCAGGCACCCATTCTCCATTAATATAATTTGCAAATTCGGTTACTTTCGTTTCAACAGTCATTGTATAATCCTCCTTCAATTGATAAAAAATGAACGAAAAGAGTCTACTTATAAAGCGCTTACATTATAAACAGAAAAAAATGATTAGCTAATTAAAAAGACCCCCTATTCTTGACATTCTAAAGTCCTATATTCTCCTTTATTTGGAATATCCCTTCAAATTAATTGAAAATTATAAAAAATTATTATTTCCACAATAAAAGACCCATATCATTTCGATATGGGTCCTGATAATCTGTATTACTTACCTTCCTCGACCGCTTCAGCAAGTGTGAATAAGAACGAGTAAATTAATTGAAAGGCTTCGCCGATCGATAGATCTTCATGAAAACCTTCTACATGGTTGAGTGGGAAATTGAAATTCCAAACGCCTTCGTCACCACTGAACAGTAAATTATATTTCACAGATTCACCATTAAGTGCACTATTTACATACGTTTTAATAACAGGGCCGAATTTCTTTTGCAGTTTTAATCCAAGCATGACGTCATATGTTCCAAAAACATCATCGACTTCTAAAGAAATGGTCTCCACGTTAATTAGCTCAAACCATTTTGATTCTAAATAGATAAACTCATTTTTATGTGTTTTTAAATAATCAAGGGGCTGGTTGAGAAAGTCATTACTTTCTTCCGCTAATAACTCCTCTGTTTCTTTATCACTTCGCTCAATATAAGCATCAGAGAATCGTGATGCTGCATCTTTTTCCTTCAATTGAACGTCATTCTCTACTAGTTGGTTTTTTTCTATATAGTCTTTTTCTTCTTTATAGACGTCAAGGCTATTGATCGTTTGTTCTTTCTTTACATAGTCTATCATTTGGTTACGCAACATGTTCTAAGTTCCTCCTAGGTATGTACAACTTCTCCCTATTATACAGCATTCTGGTGCTTGATAAAACCAGCTGAACGCTTTCCTGAAAAAGCTTTTTGTGAGAAACTAGATAGAGTACGAAATGACGACAGAAAAAGGATGTATGTAAAAATGAAAAAAGTTATTATTGTCGGTGCAGGGATCTTAGGCGCTTCTACAGCCTATCAGCTCGCGAAATCCGGCGCTGAAGTAATGATAGTAGACCGAAGAGATAAAGGACAAGCGACAGCTGCTGCTGCCGGTATTGTCTGCCCTTGGGTGTCACAACGCCGTAATCAAGCATGGTACCAGCTTGCCAAGTCAGGAGCTCGGTTTTATCCTAGTCTTATCGAAAATCTAAAACAAGATGGCGAAACAAATACTGGATATGCCAAAGTTGGAGCCATTAGCTTACATACCGATCAACAAAAACTAAAAGCTATGGAAAAACGGGCGCTTAAACGGAAAGAGGATGCACCAGAAATCGGTGAATTACTTCCCTTAACACCAGAACAAACATGGAAGGCCTTTCCACCATTGAATGAAGGATACGAGTCCTTATTTATTGGCGGAGCTGCCCGAGTTGACGGACGGGCCTTACGAGACGCACTCCTGCGCGCTGCACAAAAAAACGGTGCTGAGCTTCATTATGGAGATGCAGTGCTGCGTTATGAAGGGGCAACAGTCATTGGTGTTCAGGTTGACGGAGCAGAATACCTATCTGATACTGTTATCGTCTGTGCCGGCGCCTGGGCCAACTCATTGCTTAAGCCGCTTGGGGTCGAGATGCAAGTATCTTTTCAAAAAGCACAAATTATCCACTTGGAAATTCCTGATTATGATACAAGTAAGTGGCCTGTCGTTATGCCTCAAAGTGATCAATACCTGCTTGCTTTTGACGATCAACGAATTGTGGCTGGAGCCACACATGAAAATACAGAACAACTCGATAATCGAGTCACGGCCGCTGGTCTTAATGAGGTATTCCAGAAGGCTTTAGATACAGCTCCCGGATTAGGGGACAGTACCTTCGTAGAGGCTAGGGTCGGTTTCCGCCCTTATACACCAGGTTTTCTCCCAGTTATTGGTCCAGTACCAGGCTGGGAAGGAATCATTTTTGCTAATGGTCTCGGAGCTTCTGGACTTACAATGGGACCTTATATTGGTTCACAACTAGCAAAACTTGCCCTCGGTCAGGAACTAGAAATTGATCTAGATTTGTATCCTGTAAGCGGAGCTATAAAAGAAACCTAATAAAGCAAAAAACCGTCCATTTATTTTTGGACGGTTTTTTGCGTATTCTTAAGCGAACTATTCAATTTTTATATTTCAATATAGTATCTTGAATGCTCATTGACCTGGATTATAATCCGATTTCTACTTCGCCGTCTTCCGTAATCTGAATCGACTGGAAGCTATTCATAAATTCTGGACCGTTCATCATTTCAAATCGAGCCAACTTTTCCTGCCCCGATTTATATGCCTCTTGATCCACAATTAAAATATACTTGTAGATAGCCACTCCGCCAAGGTCCATTGTTTGTTTATGAATAAACGACTCCCCATATTGCGTCGTAAAAAACTCTTTTGCTTCTTCGTGACTGCCGAAAATCGGCAGTTTACTTTCTTCGTCTGGGGTTATTTTATGAATTTGCATGGTATGTATTCCTCCTTCATGATATCCAATTTTCTATTATACCCTATATTGAAGAATTATTGCGAAATAATCTCTCATTAGGATCTTTCATCAAAAAGAACCAGTCTGAACAGGTGTTCAACTGGTGATCATTAAAAATAGAAATCCATCAGCGTTTCATCCATTAAATCTTGTGTTAAGCCTATGTAAATCATTGTATCTTTTGGATTTGAGTGATTCAAAATTTGCTGTAACAGGGCTAAATCCTTAAATTTTTGATAATGAAGGTAGCCAAAGGTTTTTCTTAATGTATGTGTGCCTACATCTTGAACACCTGCCATTTCAGCGGCTTTATTCAAAATCCGATAAGCTTGCACCCTTGTTATAGGCCCTGCTCCCTTTCTGCTTGGAAATAAATAGTCAGAAGCGGAAAGCTTAGCATGTTTCGTATATCTGCGGACTTCTTTTCGCAATTGTGGATTTACGAGGAACCTTTTCGTCTTTTCCGTCTTTTGCTCAATAATGACAATATGTGTTCCATCCAGTATATCGTTTACGCGAAGCTGCAAAAGATCCCCTATCCGTAACCCAATATTAATTCCGATAGAGAACATCATGTAATCTCGATAACTACAATATTTCAATAATGCTTTTTTCATTTTTTCTATTTGATCCAGTCTGCGAATCGGCTGGACATTTCTTATTTTAGGCGACGTTATCCCCATCGTTGTGACAATCCCCTTTCCCTCATTTTATTGTACAGTCTTAGTAGATTTTAATGCAAGTTTTTTAATTTATGACCCCTCCAAAAACGTTGATTTAACGGGATTTCGAATGTATCAATAAAGGTACTTTGTTACATTCGGAATTTTCCAATAAAAAATAATGAAATTAATAGAGTTATAGCTACTTAGTCTTTAACGTGTTTTAAAGGCGATATAAGCTTCATAAGTGATATAGAAAGGAAATACCTTAAACTAAAAAAACAGAGCTTTAAACAGGCGTTTTAGCGTGCGTTTTTTCATCTATTCAAATTGTAATGCGGTATTTATACGCATAAATAGGGGTTGTTTTATCAGACTTCGTTTTAAGCTATCAGGATAGTCTCTATCTTGATATATTGATTCCGTGACTAATTACCTTAAGAATAAAAAACAAGCCCCTTAAAACGGATTTTAAGGGGCCGGATTTTTTAAAATTACTAGTTTAATTTATTTAAAACCTAGAATCTTCAGTAAATTCATCTATTGTCAGAAAGGTTTTGTTTTTTTCTATTAAATAACCTAGTTGGGTAACATGAGGAAGATTTAAACCAGCTTGTACTAAAACTTCTTTTTGTAAAAAGATTTCGCGGGTGGCACCATCTAGCAATACTTTCCCTTTAGCCAATACAATCGTACGTTCAAATGCCTCAGCAACGAAATCCATATCATGGATAATCGTAATAACCCACTTTCCTTTTTTTTGAAGGTCGTGGATGATTCGTTTGATTATTTCTTTACCAGCGTGATCCTGTGCAATGGTCGGCTCATCAAAAATTACAATATCTGTATTCATAGCAACGATTGACGCGATACTGATTAACTTTCGTTCGGATAAACTAAGATCATAGGGGTGATCGTCTTTTTTATCCTCCATTCCAACCATTTGTAATGCATTCATACTATTAGTTAACGCTTCTTCCTTTGGTTGTCCAACATTCAGAGGTCCAAACATCACCTCGTCCATTACCTTACTTTTAAAAATCTGGTCATTTGGATTCTGAAAAACAAGTCCGATATGGCCTGCTAATTTAGATACCGAAACAGCTCGTGTATTCTGGTCATTAATCAACACATCCCCTGATACCGGCTTCAATAGACCTTTCAACAATTTAACTAGGGTTGTTTTACCCGCTCCATTTTGACCAATAATGGCTGTAGTCCGCTGATCAAAGGTAAGCGTTATGTCAGTTAAGATAGGAGCTTCTTTTTTATAATAAAAAGAAAGTGATTGGACGGCAATGGATGTCATTTTGTCGCCACCATCCATTCATAAGCTTCTTCGAGTGTAATTGGATAGAGCCCCGTGTCTTTATTCCTTATCCCAAGCTGTCTGCAAATTTGCGTATACACTGGGGGAGGTACACCATAGTCTAAAAGGTCAGCACGGGAAAACACCTTTTGCGGGCTATCAAAATCCACAATACTCCCGTTCGCCATTAACATAATCCGATCAGCATATTTGGCGATACTTTCAATTTTGTGTTCCACCATAATGACGGTCATACCATCTTTGCTAAGAGCATTGATAGCACGGAAAACTTCCTCTGTTCCTTGTGGATCCAACTGTGACGTCGGTTCATCAAGAATAATTACCTCAGGTCTCATCGTAATAATACTTGCAATAGCCATCCGCTGCATCTGTCCGCCCGATAATTCAAAGGGGTTATGATTTCTACATTCATAGATATCAAGCAGCTGTAAAGCTTCATCAATCCGTACTCTCATTTCTTTCTGTGGAATCCCAAGATTTTCTAACCCAAAGGCAATCTCTTCATAGACCGTTAGTTTAGCTCCAGTAATTTGAGTGAACGGATTTTGAAAC
Source organism: Peribacillus sp. FSL H8-0477 (assembly GCF_038002765.1). Classification (NCBI taxonomy): domain Bacteria; kingdom Bacillati; phylum Bacillota; class Bacilli; order Caryophanales; family Bacillaceae; genus Peribacillus; species Peribacillus sp. FSL H8-0477. The sequence continues at coordinate 77,596 of NZ_JBBODE010000003.1, forward strand.
ACAATCCCTGCCTTTTCACTGATTGTATTTACATCGGATTCCTGCACATTTATCCCATTAATTTCGACAATGCCGCCATAGGCTCCTTTATGAAAGTGGGGAACTAAACCAATTAATGCCTGGCAAAGCGTTGATTTACCAGCACGATTCTGTCCAACAATTCCAATAAATTCTCCTTTATTAATAACAAACGAAAGATCTACTAAAGTCAGCTCCTTCTTTAATGGGTAACGATAGTTTAAATGACGAACGTTGATGATACTCATAGGAAAACCCTCCATCCTATTGCCCCAGCAAGCATAACCATCATCATAATCTGCAGAGGAAAACCGACTTTCGAAAAGATTGGCTCAATTAAAAAACTTTTTTTTGCCGTGGAATTAAAGCCGCGTACTTCAAGGGCCATTGAACGCTCGCGGGTACTAACAAGAGCATTCATAATGACCGGTCCAAGCAAAGGGAAAAACGCTTTAATTCTTGTACTTAATTTCCCTTCTGTTTCGATTCCCCGTGACCGTTGAGCATCCGAAATAGTAGCCATAGTTGAACGCATTTCAGGGATGATTTGCATAACCGAGTTAAGGACATAGCCCATTTTAGCTGGTAATCCTTTTTTCATGAGACTCTGGATTAAATCAGAGGGCTTCGTAGTCAGCACGAGTATACAAACCGAGCAAAGCAGGGTCGTAACCCTCAGAATAATGTGGACAGCAACAAGCAAGCCTTCTTCATAAAATTGTATAAAACCAACAGAAAAGAACAGCGTTTCATTTGTTGGTGAATATAATCCCTGAATCACCACAATAGAGAGAAGCAGTACAAAACTGAGTCCTAAAATGGGCAGAGCTTGTTTAAACACTTTTCCTATTAATAGAAGCAATAGACAAAACATCAGGATACCGACTGACCAATAAATGTTTTGGAGAATCAAAGGCAAACTTACAGAAAAAAGAATGAAGACCAACTTCGTAATTGGATCAATAGTATGTACCAGTGACATGCGATCTTGATACAAGCTTAATGCTTTTATAACCAAACACCTGCTTTCTTACAGCTGTTCTACACGATTTTTCTCATTTTTAAACAGTTGATCAAGACTGTTTGGCAGCCCTTTGTAAAGTAAAAATGAAATCACAACCACCGCTATTTTATCAGGTATATCCACCACTAATTCATCAAGAGCCGATGCCAGCCAAAGCGGGAAATCATTCGCAATCAGTGTGGCAAATAGTGCATCCCCCCATATGTTCCCTGTCTGTCCTCCCCAATAGACAATATTAATGGGTGTAGATATGACGGTAGCCACGAGACTAATGACAAGCCCCATTACAACAGCCATCCCTATATTCCGAATGTATCCCTTATAAGCCATAATGCCAGCAGCAATCCCTATTCCAACGCTTGTTAACGCGTACACAAATGAGACAGGATCTAAAGTCAGCCCGTAAATAATATTATTAATTAACCCACAAAGCGCTCCCACGATTGGTCCAGCCAGCATCGCAGCTAAGATTGTTCCAATGGAATCAAGCCACAGAGGCAGTTTGAGAAGTCCTGCAAATAACTTTCCTATATAATTAATACCGACTGCAGCCGGTATCAAAACTATAGAAGCCGTTGATAATTTAAAGCTCCACATATTTGTTTTCGACATAACGAGTCCCTCCATTCATTTTTGTACTAGTAAGATTATCTAGTTTACCATAATCCGATTATGTAACTTAATTTAAGAGAATAGTTCGTTTTTTTTATCCCTCCATTACTTTACTATTTATTTTACCGATAAACTTTACTTCTGTCTTGTCACCTATGCTTTTATTAATATAACAAATTTATTCATAATAATCTTTATATTTTATAAATTTATTTAACTACCGATCTAGTACGGAATTATTATCGTTTCTTGTTATAGATTCTATATGAAGTAAAGAGCTTTAAGATGCATAACTTGAGGACATTACTTATGATCGAAAAAGAGATTCATCCATCACCAGGTGATAGATGAATCTCTTTTCAATCCCTTTTAAAAAATCCCCATTTTCTTTTTCTTGATTTTACTCGGCTCTTCTGTATAAATCTTTTGTCCTCGTAATAGTACTTCCGAATTTTCATTTAAAAGAAAGGCTATGCTGTTCCCAAATTTCTTACGGATAGAGAGATACGCATCTTGGAGTGAAAATCCTCTTGAGGTACAGTTATGTGCATCAGAAGCTATGAGATGAACCCAGCTGTGTTCAATCATTTTTTCGGAAAACAATTTTATTTTCTTTCCAAATGAACCAGTAATGCTTCCTGCAGTAACTTGTGTCAACGCTCCCTCTTGAATTAAATGATATAAGATTGATGGATTCAGCAGGATTTCCTTATTTCTCTCAGGATGAACGATAATTGGGGTTGCAGGACCTACTGTTTATACAGCACCTGGCTATAAAACTCTAAAACTTATTCGTGGAGAAGTAGCAATGTACACTGATGATGGTGAATACGCTACAACATATTCTGCACTTTGCTTTTCTACTACCGTAGTTTAATATGGTTCCAGGATATACTTTAAGGTATATTGTTGGAGATCGAATTATAGCTCTACACCAATAGGAACGTAGAAAAGAAATAAAGGGTAGGGCTCGTATTGAGTCCTACCCTTCTTTAATTTAATTATTCAGTTACTTCACTTACAGCCTTTGGAGAATTTGGAACTTTAACATCTTCAATTTTAGTGTCAATAGCATCTACTTCTTCTTGAGTCATTGGATTTAATCCATTAGTAGCACCTTCAACTTCAGAAGATTTAACTCCTAAACCTTCAACTGCTTCATTAGCCTTTTGGACTTCTCCATTAGCACGTTCTGATTCTGCTTTATTAGAAGCATTATCAGCTTTCTCATTTTCAAGTTCTTTAGTTAGAGCATCATACTTAGCTTGTAAGTTAGCTAAGTCAGCAACAGTTTGATCATGAGCCGCTTGTAATGTTCTAAGAGCATCCATAACTTGAGTTAACTCTTGTTTAGTTGCTTTAAGGTCAGCTTTAACTTTAATAAGTTCTGCTTCTTTAGCCAAGATAATTTTAAACTGTTCTTTATTTGCAGCTGTCAGACCAGAGATTCGTGCGTTAAGATCTTTGATTTGACCTTCATATTTTTTTACAAGTGTATTAAGGTCATTATTCTTATTTGTAAGAATTTCTATTTGCTTTGCTTGCTCGAATATTGTTTTGTTTGCTTGACCGATCTTTTCATTAGCGGACACTTTAAGACCAGTTATTTTTCCAAGAAGATTATTTTCACTAGCTTCATATTGGGATATTTTATTACCTAAATTACCAAGCTGAGATTTTACAGCATCAATAGTTCCTGTTCCTGTAAATGTTACACCTACTGCAACTGTACCTGCGATTGCTAGTGCTGCGATTTTTCCTGTAATAAGACCCATTAAATGTTCTCTCCCTATTTCTTATTATAATTTTTTATTTTTAAGTTAATTATTTAATTAACTCAGCATACTCTACCCCAGTATGTAATGCATTGACCTTACAGATGGGATTTTTAATCCCGTAATCATCCTAACCAACTCCTTTCGTTGACCGACAAATTCAGATAAATATGGGCGACTAGGGGCCTCCTCCTAAAGATCATTCTTCGTTAGCTTCCTATTCTCCCATTCAATATCAGGACAAAATATTCGATAATATGTTGATGAAAAAAATTAAACCTACTCCCAATAATAAATCCTTCGAAAGGAACAAAAGGTACTTAATTAAGAACAACCAAGTAAAATGATAGACTACTATGATTCATCTATTTGTGGAAAACTGATGAAATCTGTGGATATGATTTTTAAACCTTGACAAATAATAACTTTATAAAGAACAAAATAAAAATTTTATACGCGTATTTAACCTAATAAACTCATTATAGTTCTTAATAAAGAACAAATCAAGAGTTTTCTATTTTAAATAGATTCAGATTGATAACTCCTGAAATGCATCTAAAAATGTGCTTGGCATTATCGTTTCATTATTATTATCTAAAAGATATGAAACCCTTTATTTCTGTTCTTAGGATTAAGAGTAAAGCGTCCTTAACTATTTTATTAGTCTTTTTGTTTAAAATTAAGCAAAAAATAACACCATTCACTAGATGAACGGCGTTTTCTCAATTCAATTATACGGAAACCTCCCTGGCAAGGTTTAAACCAGCTTGTACTAAAATGTCTTTTTGTAAAATGATTTCGCGGGTGCCACCATCTAGTAATACTTTTCTATGGGCAAGTACTATCGTACGCTCAAATGCCTCCGCAACGAAATCCATATCATGGATAACCGTAATCGGATTAATTTTATGTCCAACGAGGTACTCCACATACTTGTTTTCGACATAACGAGTCCCACCACTTATTTTTGTAATAAGAAGATTATCTAGTTTATAATAATACGATTATGTAACTTAATTTAAGCGAATTTTCGTTTTTTTTCCCTCCATTATTGTGCTGATTAACTTTACTTCTATCTTGTCACCTATGCTTTTAATAAAATAACAAATTTCTTACTATCTATTTGTTAAAAGGTTCGGTAAAAACAAAAAAATAACACCATCCACTGTGAACGGTGTTTTCTCCGTTTAATTACAGGGAAACCTTCCTGAGTGCTATTTTAAGAATCTTTCCCGAGGTATTTCGAGGTAGTTCATCTAGAAATTCTATATATCTAGGTTTTTTATAGGAACCAAGTTCGCTTTGGGAGTATTCAACGACCTCTTCCTTCGATAAAGCTCTCCCTTGTTCCAGGACAATATAGGCAAGAACACTTTGTCCCCATTTTGGGTCTGGAACCCCAACGACTGCAGATTCACGAATATATGGATGTCTATTCAACGTCTTCTCTACTTCAGCTGAATAAATGTTTTCTCCGCCGCTGATAATCACATCCTTTTTTCGATCGACGACATAAATAAATCCTTCATCGTCCATCCGGACTAAGTCACCACTGTGGAACCACCCGCCTGTGAAAGCTTCACGGGTTGCTTCGGGATTTTTATAATATTCTTTCATCAAGGTGGGGCCCTTGTAAAGAATTTCTCCGACTTCACCAATAGGTACATCATTCAAATCGTCATCCACTACTCGAATTCGCACATTGATACAAGGTTTTCCAACAGAATTTGTTTTCCGAAGGGAGTCCTCTGGCAATAAATTCGTGGTAGTCGGACTCATTTCTGTTTGACCGAAGGCTTCATAGATTCCAGCCGAAGGGAACCTTTCTTTAATTTTTAATTTTAGCTCTAATGGACAGATGCTGGCTCCAGTTGAACATAGTTTCATTGAGCGAACATCATAATCAGTAAAGTTAGGTACATTAAGTAATGCGGCCCACATCGTCGGCACGAGAAACATCGAATTGATTGCCTCTTTTTCAATCGTCTCTAATACAGTAATAGGTTCAAACTGATTCATTAAAACAAACGTACCCTCATTAAGACAATTTTGTACCAACAGTGACAAGGTAGCTACATGAAATAACGGCGGAAGAATCATTGTTTTTGTGTGCTGAGCCTGATTGAGGCTGCTCATCTTATTCATACCATTTATATAAAAATTTTTGTGGGTTAATACGACACCTTTGGGTTCACCCGTTGTCCCGGATGTATATACAATTACATGAGGCTCATAATCATTCAGCTCTTCTCGTGATTCATATGGGATTTTCTTTTCTAAGATGGAAGAATAGACGATAGAGGAACTCTCCAAAGACTGCCCAGTCACAATTACTTTCTCAATCTGAGGAAGATATTCTCTACTACCTTCGAAAGGCTTCAAAAAATCTGTTTCTAAAAAAATGAATTTAGCGTCGGAATGATGAATAATTTTGGACCATTCTTTTGGCGATAATCGATAATTCTGTGGTACGAGCACAGCTCCAATTAAGCTGCAAGCAAAATACAACTCCACAAATGGGATTCCATTTTTATAAATACAAGCTACCTTGTCATTTTTAGTGACTCCCTCACTTTGCAGCCAACCTGCTAGATAAGATGAATTCTTATAGAGTTGCTTAAATGTAATTACATGATCATTGTGAATAAAAGCTGTCCGATTTGGTGAATAATGAACAGCTGATTTTAATGCTTCCCCAACAAGTAATTGCTGGGAAGCATGTAATTCATGTAAGCTCAAAGTAATCCCCCCATTGTAATGTTGACAGTTTTATTCTTCATTATTTTCAATCGCACCCTTCTTTAAATGTCGCATAATCTTAAAGGTACCGATTGCTTTGGAAACGACCTTTCCGCTTTTATCGCTTACTTCTCCCTCTGCCGTAACAATACTATTTCCTTTCTGAATTATTTTTGCGGTGGCTGTAATAATATCCTCCTCTTTAATTGGAGAGAAGTAATTGATATTCATACTAATCGTTGTTATTGGATTTTTGACCGTAGAACGCACAGTTGCCCCCATCACGCTATCCAACAGTGAAAAATAAACCCCTCCATGCGCGGTATCATTAACATTAAGATGTGAATCCTTAATTGTAAGCTGCAACACAACATCGCCCTCTGAAAAATGTTTAACCTCAATCCCTATATGTTTATTGAATGGACTGTTTATAAACAGATCTTCTTGGTGTTCGATTGTCTCTTCCATCTCTTTCACCTCTTTTATGTAAAATTAGATAATTGGGGGATAGGGAAATACATCCCCCGAGACTTCTAGCTTAGTGAATCCTGATCTTAACGCTTCAATACCCTGTTCTCCAATTGAATCAACCGACCAGCCTTCCAAATTAGACACAGACCGAATCGGACGCGGCTGTGAAAACAAGACAATTTCCTTTCCGCGCACACCGAATAGTTGTCCAGTAACATCATTTGCTAAGTCGCTTGCCAGGTAACCGGCAAGCGGTGCAATATGTTCCGGACGCATTTGCTTGATTTTTTCCACCCGTGCTTTTTGATCAGGTGACTCTGAGGGGATTGAACCAATCAATCTGCTCCAGGCAAACGGTGCAATGGCATTGGCACGAACATGATAACGCTGCATATCTAGAGCTGTTGATTTGGTTAAACCAACAATCCCAAGCTTTGCTGCAGCATAGTTGGCTTGACCGATATTTCCAATCAAACCAGATGTCGATGTGAAATTAATAAAGGAACCACTTTTTTGTTCCTTAAAATAGCCTGCCGCTGCACGAGTCATGTTGAACGAACCTTTCAAATGTACCTTAATCACGCTATCCCATTCCTCTTCTGACATGTTAAACACCATTCGGTCCCGAAGAATACCTGCATTATTTATAACCGTATCTATTCTTCCGAAGCTTTGGATCGCAGTTTCAATGATTTTTCCAGCACTTTGGAATTCTGATACCGAATCATAGTTTGCAACTGCATCTCCGCCTGCCTCTTTAATTTCATTGACCACTGCATCAGCTACTTGAAGGTCTTCACCACTTCCTTCTGCACTGCCGCCCAAATCATTAACAACTACTTTCGCTCCCTCTTTCGCCATAAGTAAAGCCATCGCTCTGCCAATCCCGCGTCCTGCACCAGTTATGATTACCACTTTACCTTCTAAATTTCTCATCTCTTCTAACCTCCATTTTGTATCGTTCATTCTATTTCTGTTCAATTAATTTTCTGGCGTACTAGATTTCCAACCAATATCTTTATTTAACTCTATCAGTCTCGGAAGCTAATAGTTTGTAAACTTTATTCTCCCAATACCCCATGATTCCCAGATTACTTGTAACAATAGTCAGCGCTTCAGTTCTACCTAGGCTTTAAGGATTTGAGCCCCTTTCTTTGGCCCGTAAATTAAACTAGTTAACGATTTCTCGTTGGTAGGTGTACCGTATTGCTGGTTACCCGAAATTTGTTCCTTACTCTAGCAGCAACTCTAATTTGAATGCTTTAAGGAGATTAATGTATCTCCTATAAAGATTACATGTGAGTCATCCACCTGTATGAAACTATGCAAGAACTATACCAATTTTTCATCCGAATAAGAGAGAACGATCAGTTACTTCTTGTCCGAAAATCAAGACATATGTCTTGATTTTACTACGCTCAAAAAAGAATAGAAAAAGTAGGACTATCAAAAAAATTCCATAAAAAAAAGCCATCGCAAAAGGGATGGCTCAAACACACTCTATTTAAGTTGAGAGATAAAGGAAATGACTTCATCTAAGGTTTTTTCTTTTTTCGACTTCAATCTTAACGCTACTTTTTCGTGAAAGATCAGCGTACTTGTTGTCTCGTTTGGGACAATGACACATGGAATTCCAGCTCGAATGGCAGCTAACGAACCATTAGCTGAATCTTCAAATACGATAGCCTCTTCCGGTTGGAGTTTAAAGTAATTCATCGTTTTTATGTAAAGTTCTGGATCCGGTTTAACCTTTTTAACATCATCTGATGTGTGTATACAATCAAAATAAGGTGAGAGGCCTAACCTTTCAAGATAAGTAGTCACCCACTTTTTTGAAGAACTTGAAGCTATCGCTAGTTTTAAGCCTAGCTCCTTGCCCCTGATTAAATACTCTAAGACCCCTTCCCTTGGTTGTATATCTATTGTTAACTGCTCATATTTAGCAATTCTTTCTAGATCAAGTTTCTCTAACACAAGATCCTTTTTTGCATGCAACAGCTCGTCAAAAGGGTTAAAGGTACCTTGTGTTCCAATGTTTTCAAGCCAGCGTTGATGTGGGAAGGGAATCTGATGTTCTTCATATATCTGTTGATACGACTGAATTTCATACGTTTCAGTATCTAAAATTAACCCATCAAAATCAAAAATAATTGCTTTTATCACTACAGTTTCTCCTCTTCTACAATAGATTTACTAGTATCCTAAAAAAGCTGTGCAGGCATTAATCTGCATAGCTCGGTAAATTTAACTTATATGAAGTTTATCTGCAGAAAATCCATTTTGATAAGCCGCTTGGATGAAGGACTGAAAAAGCTGCTGTGTGAGGACGTCTTTACTTGCCATGCTTTCTGGATGCCATTGTACACCAATTCCGAATGGATGGTTTTGTACTTCGACTGCTTCAATTACCCCATCTGCTGCAACTGCCACAGTTTCTAAATCCTTTCCTAATGCCTTTATAGATTGGTGATGAAGACTATTTACATCAAGGCTAGTTTTTTGGAAAATTTGATAAAGCTTGCTGTTTTCAGTAAGCATGACAGGATGAAACGTATTTGAACGATGTGTTATTTGGCTATGTGGGTGGGCTGCAGCCAGCTGACTCGGAATATCTTGATATAATGAACCTCCACAAACAACATTAAGAACTTGGATCCCTCTACAAATCGCTAGAAATGGTTTTTTTTGTTCTAGAAGTAATTGAGTAAGGTAAAACTCCGCAGCATCACGATCATGGTAGACAAATCCAAGTTTAGGGTGGTGTGCCTCTCCAAAGAATGCTGGATCAAGATCTTCACCTCCGCTCAAGATGAACCCATCACATAATTCAAAATAAGCATTTAGCGTGGCTTGGTCAGCAGCCGGTAAGAGTAAAGGGATACCACCTGCTTGGATGACTGCCCGATGATAATCTTGATGAACATAAACCCCCTCTGAATTTAAGCTTTGCTTTGTATATGCACACGTAATCCCAATAACCGGTTTTTTATCCATCTCGCACCCCACTATCCACTTCTCAGGTAATAAAGTGGTTTTTTAGTAATAGTATACACATTTTCCAGGGAACAGTCACAGGATTAATTTTGAATATTCTTTAAATATCTTGTCATGATCAATTGTATGTTGAAGGAAAAAATCATGGCTCAACTGATTCCGCCCTTAAAACAGAATAAGTTTTAAAAGTGAAATCTCGTAAACTTGTCCAATCGAAAAAACGTAAATGGAATAGTATATCTAATACAGGAGGTGATTTTATGTCTAACGAATCAAGCCGCCGTGAAAGATGCCGTCGTTGCTGCAGAAATGAACATCGACATGAGCATTTCCATTTCCAGCAACGTTCTAGTAACCGTTACTCTCATCGTTTTTGGGATGAAAAATTCGATTTCTAGAATGAATAGCAAATTAGTACAAGTTTTTTCCAAAAATTATCCTGCATGCAACCTGCTAGAAAAATAGCGTTACATGCAGGATATCTAAGTGAGTAGAATTGGTATGGTTATCGGAAACTACCATTTCATTTACTCCTTTTTCATGTTCTTTCCGAAAAATATTTCATCCATTTCTTCTTTAAGTTTGTTGGTAATTTCCTCAATTTCCGACGCAGCTAATTTATCCTTTTTGTAACCAAATAAATAATTATCCAGGTCAAATGCTTTTAGTCTGCATTTCGTGTGAAAAATATTTTCTTGGTATACATTTACATCAATCATATCGTATAAGTCTTTACTATCTTTTGGAATATAGTTTTGAATGGATTGGATGTCATGATCGATAAACAATTTACTGCCATTTTTGTCACGAGTAAAGCCCCTAACACGGTAGTCCATTGTCATAATATCAGTATCAAACGAATGAATTAAATAGTTTAATGCTTTTAGCGGCGAAATTTCACCACATGTTGAGACATCGATATCGGCACGAAAGGTACTAATTCCTTCGTTGGGATGGAATTCAGGATAGGTATGGACCGTGATATGACTTTTATCTAGCTGCATTACAACGGATTCAGGCAGCGGACCTGGTGTTTCATCGTAAGAATCTAATGGTACTTCAACGACAGGACCTTCTGATACAAGCATCGTTACACTGGCACCCTGGGGATAATAATCCTGTTGAGCTACATTTAATACATGTGCTCCAATGATATCTGTTACATTTTTCAGTATATTGGTCAATCTTTCCGCACTATACTGTTCATCGATATACGCTATGTAGGCTTCACGTTCAGCTTTTGTTTTTGTATAACAAATATCATACATATTAAAACTAAGTGATTTAGTTAAATTGTTAAATCCATGTAATTCAATTGTATTCGTTGCTGTGTACGTCATCTGGACACTCCTTAATCTGTTATAATATGTAGTATTTACCCTAATAATCAAAAGAAAAAACTGGACTCATAGAAAAAAGGCAGCATGTTTGAGCTGCCTTGACAATTTAAGCGGCCCTAGCCCGCTTTTTTTTCGTTTTTATCGGCGAAAGTCATTTTTCCAAACTCCCTAATAATAAATCGGCAAGTACAGCCGTACCATTTGAAGCACTGGTTCCACGTACGATGATATCCCCAAGTCCTCCGGCACCCACAAAGGTACCAATCGTAGAAGGAGTCCTTTTCTATTAAACTATAATTGAAATCGCTTTCATTTAAGGATTAACGGTCTCTTTATCAAGTTTTTTCAAGGCCGTTTTGAGCATTTTACCTGTCCCTGATTTTGGGATTTCTTTTATGAAGATAATATAATCAGGTGTTTTATAGTGAACTAATTTCTGTTTACAGTATTCCCGTAGTTCCTCTTCTTCTTGTTCCGTCTTCGTTACGACATAAGCCGCAATTTTTTCACCGAACACGGGATCCGGCCGTCCAATGATCGCACATTCAATCACATTAGGATGCGTATAAAGGACTTCTTCTATTTCTCGCGGATACACGTTGAATCCGCCTCTTATGATCATATCTTTCATTCTGTCCACAATAAAAATATAGCCGTCTTCGTCCGCATAGGCCAAATCTCCAGTATGCATCCAGCCATCTCGAATTGCATTTTCTGTCTCTTGAGGCTGTTTATAATAACCCTTCATCAAATTCGGGCCTCTAAAGATAATTTCTCCCACTTCTTTTGGTCCGACCGTATTTCCCTCAGGGTCCACTATTTTTAAGTTGACGCCTGCCAGCGGAACACCGGTAGAACCAACCTTCTTAACTCCCTCTCTTGGTGAAGCGCAAAGCATAACGGTACTTTCAGTTAATCCGTAGCCTTCCGATATATCAACGTCCATTAATTGTTTGACTTTATCAATCACCTCTGCTGGAAGACTGGCTCCCCCTGATCCGGCAATGCGAAGTGCAGAAAAATCAAGTTCCGTAATATTCGGTGAGTGGATAAACATCGTATACATGGTTGGAACACCTAAGAAAATATTAATCTTATTTTTAGCAAGTTTATCAAGGATTGATACCGGTTCAAATCGTTCCTCGATATAAATCGTTCCTCCATGGGCGATATTGGCTAATACGCCTTGCAGCTTTGCATATGCATGGAATAGAGGCAGTACACAAAGAATTCGATCGCCTGGTTTTACCGAATTCGTCACCGCAGCTGCAATGGCCATCCAGTTTAAATTTGCGTGGGTGATCATTGCCCCTTTTGGAAATCCAGTCGTTCCTGATGTATAGATAATTTGTGCGGTTTCAGACCCATAACGCGGAACAAAACTCTCCATTTCAGGATAAGTCAAAAGCGATGCCCAAGAATGTTCGTCTGAGTCACCATAGCAGATGATTTCTTTCACGCTGGTCAACTCGTTTTTAACATGTTGAATAACAGAAAGAGACATCTCCTCTAACACTAGATATTCAGAATCAGAGTCATTGAGGATATAGGTAACTTCAGCTTCCTTAAATAATGGGTTCAGGGGAACAACTGTCCCTCCGTTAGCTAAAATAGCAAAATAGGTAATAATATATTCCGGCTTATTCGACATCATTAAACCGACCTTTGTATCTTCACTGACACCAAGAGCCTTGAGTCCTGAGGCCGCTTTACGTACTCGTTTCCCTAGCTCTTGATAACTGATTTCCTGATCGCGAAAAACAAGGGCAGGTATCTCTGGGTATCTTTCAACAGTCGATTGCAGCAATTCAATAATATTCATCCTTTTTACCCCCAACATAATTAGTTTTCTTCAAACAGCAAGTTCATTTGTACGTATTGCACCTTTCACATGCTGTTTAATCTCAAAATGTTGGTATTGTAAGGTGCTTTCTTAATTGGAAATCAGCGATTAAACTGTGGAGTACGTTTTTCCAAAAATGCTTGAACACCTTCCTTGGCACCCTTAGATTGAAAAATTTCTTGAAATAGTTCTGTCTCCAGCTGAATCCCATCTTCAATCTGTTTTTCCATTCCCTCGTCTACTGCTTGTTTAATCATCGCCAAAGCTTCAAGAGAGTGGCGTGCTATACGCATGGCAAGCTTAGCTGCCTCTTCCATTCCCTTTCCTTTTGGTACAACTGTACTAACTAAACCAATCTCTTTAGCTTCCTGAGCTGTTATCGGGTCCCCAGTAAACATAAGCTCCTTGGCTTTTGTCTTCCCAATTAAGCGAGGCAGACGCTGTGTTCCCCCTCCTCCAGGAAAAATACCTAATTTAATTTCCGGGAGACCAATCTGTACATGTTCTTCAGCAATTCTAAAATCACAGGTCAGAGCTAATTCACATCCACCGCCAAGTGTAATCCCGTTTAACATCGCGATTGTTGGTTTATGAAGTGACGCTATTAGATTAAGAGTCTCATGTGTTTTGATTGAACCCGACTTCATGTTACCGCCAAGTTTTTCAGGAAATTCTTTAATATCCGCACCTGCCATGAATGCTCTATCGCCTGCTCCTGTCAAAATGACGACGATAATATCAGGGTCACCCGCAATTGTCGTAAAGACGTCGTGTAACTGTTCAACCACTTTGCTTCCAAGTACATTCAATGGTGGATTATTAATTGTAACCGTTGCGAATCCTTCCTGCTTTTCATAAGTGACTAGCTTTTCCATCTTTCTCCCCCTCATTATTTAATTTCACAAAATCAAATACAGCAAATTATTCGTTTAGCTGACTTACTTTGGCTGCATTCTAATGGCTCCATCAAGGCGGATGACTTCTCCGTTAAGCATCGTATTTTCGACGATTCCTTGAACCAGCTGTGCATATTCTTCTGGATAGCCAAGTCTCTGAGGGAAAGGTACCATGGCTCCAAGTGCTTCACGCACCTTATCGGATGCAGCTGCAAACAGCGGTGTCTCAAACAACCCTGGAGCAATTGTCATACAACGGATACCATAGCGAGCTAATTCTCGTGCAATCGGAAGCGTCATTCCCACAAGTCCCCCTTTTGAGGCACTGTATGCGACTTGACCGATTTGCCCATCAAAAGCGGCAACCGATGCTGTGTTAATAATGACCCCTCGCTCTCCTTTTTCATCTGGTTCATTTAAGGACATTCTCTCGACTGCCAGTCTAATCACATTAAAGGTACCAATTAAATTAACTTCTATGACTTTTTGGAAGGTTCCTAGATCATGAGCAACCCCCTTGTTCAACACCTTTGATGCAGCTCCGATTCCCGCACAATTTACTAGGATCTGAAACTCACCAAAATGTTCAACTGCTTGGTCAAGGGTGTGACGTACTTCTTCTTCACTTGTTACATTCGTTTTGACAAACAAGACCTTTTCACTGCCATGCTTTTCAATCAGTTTATTAGCCTTTTCTTCAGATAAATCGATGATAACTGCTTTTCCTCCATGCTGAATAATGTTCTCGACTGTTGCTTCTCCAAGACCAGATGCACCACCTGTAACTAATGCCACTTTATTAGAAATTTTCATTGTAAATCCTCCATGTTTTTGATTATTTAGCGAGTAGTTCCGTTGATTATGTGTATCTCCCTCACCAGTACGATTTGCTGTTTTATGTAAAATTTCACCCAACGTTTAGATAATATGCAATAACTATGCCAACAGAGATATAATGTAAGCGGTTACTAAAATATCCCTATATTCTTCTTTTTATCTGTATTCCATAGCATGTAACAGTGTAATGGTGTAAACCATATTTGTGTAATAGTGTAACTGTTCATTGATTAATCTTCATTTCATTAATTTCTTTAAGCTTCCTGTAGATAGTAACCCGAGAAACATTGAGGAATTGAGCTGTCTTGGTAATATTGCCTTCATTATTTTGAAGTACACGACTGAGTTCTTGGTGTGTAAACTGATTTTTTACTGTTTTATTTCGACTATAAAAATCTCCTGCTCCACCTTCCTCAGCGAACATGTCCTCCGGCAAATCATTTATCGTTATCATTGATTCTTCGGCATAAAATGCGGCGTGCTCTATTGTATTTTTCAACTGACGGATATTTCCCGGCCATGGAAAGGCGTCAAAGAAATCTTTCACTTCTTCACTAATCGTCAATGGTTTATCGTGGCCCGCTTGTTGGTTGAGAAAATGCTTAACCAGGATTGGAATATCGCCCCTTCGCTTTCTTACCGGTGGAATGCGAAGATGAATGACATTTAAACGATAATATAAATCTTCTCGAAAGTTTCCCGCACTCACTTCCTGCAGTAAGTTTTTATTGGTCGCAGCAATGACCTGTACATCAATGCGTACCGGCTTGCTGCCTCCTACTGGTACCACCGTTCTTTCTTCTAAGATCCTCAATAAAAACGCTTGTGCTTCAAGCGGCAGATCTCCAATTTCATCTAAAAAAATGGTTCCTTGATGGGCTAATGTGAATTTACCAGGATTCCCTTTAGGATTTGCACCTGTAAAGGCACCCCCTGCATAGCCAAACATTTCACTAGCAGCCAATTCACGAGTAACAGCACCACAATTAATTTCGATAAATGCTCCTTGACGGGTTCCATGAGCGTGTATTGATTGAGCAAACATTTCTTTTCCCGTACCCGTCTCCCCCGTAAGTAGAACAGTCTTTTCGTAAAGTGCGGCTTTTTTAGCTAATGATATAACTTTATGCATGTCCTTATGCTCCGTGATAATGGAAGAAAACTGGTATCTTGTGCCCTCTTTTTTTCTTTTCGAAAGAGCCTCTCTCCTATTTACTTGATCAAATACGGCAATTCCACCGTATAAATTGGCACCTATTTTATATGGCTGCACCCTTATTTTCCATTCTATTCCGTATTTAGTATATGGATAGTCTGTTTGTGCCAAAAATGGATTGCCTTCAATGAAGGTAGAGAATACATCGCCTATTTTCAGAGAAAAAGCCTGTTGAGCCGCTTGATTAAAAAAAGTAATTCGCCCAGCATTATTAAAAACAGTAAACGGTGCTTTCGAATTATTAAACAGAGATTGTAGAGCAAAGTTATTATGCTTTATTAAGGTATCACTTATTTGCCGTTCAATCTTATGTCCAATGGTAACTGTACTGAATAAATCCTGAACTCCCATCTTATTTTTTCCTTTTGCCAGCGTTAAGACACCGATAACTTCTCGTGTGAAGGGATCTCGAATAGGCGCTGCGGAAGAAAATAGATGGTGTAAGTTTCGACAAAAATGTTCTTCTGCAAATATTTGTAATGGTTTTTTCTCAAAAAGAGCTGTCCCGGCAGCATTCGTTCCTTGGCTTTCTTCCAACCAATTCGATCCTAAGGGTATTTGGTCTTTAATACTATGGCTCGCAGATAGATGAATGAGGTTTCCTTCGGCGTTAATCAATCCCAGCACAAGCTCTTCATTTGATCTTGATTCGATGATTCGTGCTGTCAGAGGAATTGCAATATCCGTTAATAAGTGGTTTTCTTCTTTGCTTGGAATTGATTCATTATGGGTGGGGACTGAATGGCTTAAAGGATTTAGGCCATACTGAAGACATCTTTTCCAAGATGATGTGATCGTAGTTCGTTGGTTTTCAGGAAACTTCCCTGTTTCTATTAAGTACTCCCAGTCTTCACGAATTTTTCTTTCATAATGTTCCTTATTATTCAACACTTCTTCGTTGATTAATGAGTCAAACATAAGGACCTCCATTCCTGTTTATAAAGCACGGAACCAACGTTTCCGTGCTGTTTAGTTGACAAATGGTTAACTTGAACCCAATCGTTCAACGTCTTTTGACGAATATACATGGGTCCCTTGTTGGGTAGTCTGGGCGGTTTTAAACATTGCAGCTGCTACGGTTGCGGCATGAATGGGGCGGTATGGCTGTAAGGGGCCAATCATGATTCTAGCAAGAAAGTTGCTTGCTTTTCCCATCATTGCTTCTCCCAGCCTGAATTCTTTTCGATCACCAAGCAGCAAAGAAGGTCTAAATATATGAAGAGAGGGTAATCCCATACTTTTTAAGGTTTCCTCTACCTCTCCTTTGACACGGCTGTAGAATACACGAGACCTTGGATCAGCACCAGCTGCTGTAATGATCAACAGTTTTTCCATGTTTCCTCGCTTAGCTAGTTTAGCCGCTTTCACAACATACTCATAATCCACCGTCCGAAATGCTTCTTTGGTTTTCGCCGCTTTTATAGTGGTTCCTAAACAAATATAAACATCTTGTACTTGGAACAGATCTGCATATTTTTCGAGTTGGTCAAAATCAATAACTTGTTGATTTATCGTCTGATCCGGAAGATTAATCGGTCGTCTTGTCAGCAGATTAATGGTCTGATAATACTTGCGTGCACTGATTAGTTTGACAAGTTCCGTACCAACCATTCCTGTAGCGCCTAAGACTAATGCTGTTTTTTGTGACATGTCTATTCCAGTCCTTTTTTGTTTGATTAGTCTATTATAACAGGTGTGTGGTTTGATTATATTCGTGAATGTTCCAGCTGTTAAACTGAAATTCTATTTTACTTAAACAAGCATTCTGCAATCTTGTATGATTGGATTCGATGATTCCTGAAGACAGACTATTCAATAACGCCTTAATCACTGCTCCATGAGCCACTAAAACAACTCGTTTATTCGGGTAAGCTTCTTGAATCTTACATAGTCCATCCATAATTCGGTTATCAAAAAGCTCCCGTTTTTCTTTATTCGGATATCGTTTATCCGGATAAGCCATCCTTTTTTCTGTAAAAGTCATTCCTTCCGCATCACCATAATCACGTTCGATAAATTCCACCATCGTCAGGATTGTCGGTTGAACGATGTAAGAACTGATAATTTCGGCTGTTTCTACCGCCCGTTTAAGCGGACTGGATATAATAACATCCCAATCTGATTTAGCTAGATACATTCCACATTGGTTAGCTTGCGTTCTTCCTTTATCGTTTAGGGGAATATCCGTCTTTCCCTGTAATCTGCCACAAGCATTCCAATCCGTCTCTCCATGCCTTACTAAACAAATGGTTGTAATACCCATCAATCCTTTCTTAACTAATAGTGGTTATTTATTATTATACATTTTTAACAGAATAATCAAACTATTTACCTGCAAAAAAAGGAATAAATTTTATCTTTCTTCAAAAACTGCAGTTAATCAAGACAACCGCCATTTACCCATCTAAATTTCGGCTTTTTTTGCTATTTTTGTGAAACTTGCAGTATTTTCAAACGTTTTAAGAGCTTTTGTCACTCGGCAGGAATATCTAAAAGGGTTTGCAGAATATAGTCTACATCTGATTTTTTAAACTATTTCAATAAGGGGCTGACATGATGGTAAATGATTTGATTAACAGAGCTTACACAATTCAAGATGTTGCTAAACGAATTAATACTGGTGTTGGAACGATTAGACAATGGGAAAAGGATTTAAAGGGTTTGTTGACGATTCCCCGTTCAAAGCAAGGAGCGAGGTTTTATACGGAAAAAGAAATTTCCATGCTTGAAAAGATTAAGGATATGCGGGCAAAAAATCTGAGTAAAGAGATGATACGAATGATTTTAGAAAAAAATTCTGAAGAAAGTGAAGCCGCTGCGGGTCCTGTAGAAACTCTATTGCCGAAAAAAGCTGCAACTGAACTTAAAACAAGTCCCCCAGAAACTGAAGTAACGGACTTTGAAAAGTTCTACTCAGCGATGGAATTGTATAAAAAAGATTTACTGACTGATATTAAACAGGTTATGCAGACTAATGTCCAAAGTATGATGGATGAATTAAAAAATGATATTTATCAGGGCTCGCTAGACACAGTACAGAGCGTTTCAAAATCAATTCACCGATCTAATGAGAAGAGAAAGGAAGAAATTAATCGGCTGACAGATACGATTATTAATACACATGAACTTACTTCTGAAACGTATGGAACACTCACAACCAGCATTACCAAAGCTTCCGAAGAAACCATAGAACGACTCTCTAAAAAGATTACTAGATCATCAAAAGACTATAACAATACGATGAGTAAGGCTGCTATGACCGTTAAAGAAGCTCATAAAGAAATCCAGAACGTGTCCAATGTCTTTCATGATGAACAAGAGCATTTCGTGGAAACCATGACACAGAATCTAAAAGAATTAACGTTCGCCATACGCGATCGAGAGGATGCTTTTCAGGATATGGTTTCTTCTTTTAGAAAAGCAGCTGCAGGAAAGGATAAGAAATCATGGTGGAAACTCTTCGGTGCGAAACCGATAAAAAAATAAACGACTTCCCAATGGAAAGCCGTTTTTAGTATTTATGTTTTGATTTTCTTGTTCGCACAGCTGTCGAAGCTGGTTGCTTTTTAACCCATTTTAGGTATTTTTTTAACTCTTCGTCATCTTGAAGAAGCAAGATTGTATTTAGTCTTATCCCTAGAACTCGGTTTGAATAGAGTGCATGAATTTGTTTATGACAGGCTTTGCAAAGCATGGCAGTCGGCATATGACTGCCTCCTTCTTCTCTTGGTGTGAGGTGGTGAACGGTTAGTTCAATATCTTCCCTCTCACAAAGCTCACAAGTTCTCATCAATCAATCCCTCATTACCTTCAGTCTGGAATGACTGCATTCCCTTCTTCAACTATATGGTAGAGCAAGTGGGCAAGATGATGAATAGGGTCTGCTTCTTCTTCACTTTCATCCTCCTCATCATCCATGTTCATACCTAATGTATATAACGCCAGAAACTCATAAAAATCTTTCATTTCAAAAGAGTAACAGCCATTCGGTTCTTCATTATCTTCTTCATATTGAAGAACGAGATATGAAATATTTCCTCCATCATCTTCCGCATCAAAGAACACGAAGTAACCTACGTTTGTATCCAATTCAAACAAACGGCGTGTTCCACGTGTAGTTGAAGTGGTAAATTCCTGCTCAGTTAATTTTTGAATCTGCATAACATCCACATTATCTTCTTGGTGGAAGCTCACATTAAAGGTTTTCATACGTTAAAATCCTCCTCTTTTCACTCTACTTCTATAATCTGTCCACTTTTCTGGTTCATTATCGCTGTTTTTTCAGGAATATCCATTTCAAGACAGATTGGACAATGATCACTTCCAAGCACCTCGGAATGAATCGAAGCATCCTTTAATACAGGTATTAATGAAGTTGAAACAATAAAATAATCAATCCGCCAGCCAATATTTCGTTCACGGACTTTACTCATATACGACCACCAGGAATAACTGCCTTCACGTTCAGGATAGAAATAACGGAAGGTATCCACAAAACCAGAAGCTAATAAATCGGTCAGCTTGCCTCGTTCTTCAACTGTGAATCCTGAATTGCCTTTGTTGGATTTCGCATTTCGTAAATCAATAGCTTCCTTGGCAACATTTAAATCCCCGCAGAAAACTACCGGCTTTATTTGATCAAGCTCTTGAAGATAGGCACGAATCTCATCTTCCCATTCAAGACGGTAATCCAAACGAGTTAAATCACGCTTTGCGTTTGGGACATATACGTTAACCATATAAAAGGTTTCGAATTCCAACGTAATGATCCGTCCCTCTGGTTCTTCCGTGCGAATACCAATTCCGTAATGAACAGACAATGGTTTTTCTTTAGTAAAAATAGCTGTACCAGAATACCCTTTTTTTAAGGCATAGTTCCAATATTGATTATACCCGGGTAAATCCAGCTCAATTTGTCCTTCTTGTACTTTTATTTCCTGTAGGCAGAAGATATCCGCATCGACAGTGTTGAAATATTCAAGAAAGCCTTTTCCTACACACGCACGAATCCCATTTACATTCCAAGAAATCAGCTTCATATGCTCTTTTAAACTCCTTGTTGCTTAATTATTTTTCTAACACTACACTACTATACTATTAATTCCGCATGTTTCCTACATCCATGCTTCAATCTACAATACATCTGAAAATAATCGTGCAAACGACTCTTTTGAACGTTCACCTAAGCTGCGTTGTTTATACTCACTTAACTCTACAAGTTCACTGTCGAGGATATCTGATTCATAATGTGAGACAAGATCAGCAATCGATGAGTTTTCTAACATGAATACATTCACCTCAAAGTTTAAATGAAAACTTCTCATATCCATATTTGCCGTACCAATAGAGGCCATGTCCCCATCAACAATTATGACCTTTTGATGAAGGAACCCCTTTGTATAGGAATAAACCTCAACACCCTCGTTAAGAAGTTCCGTAAAAAATGACCGGCTGGCATACTGAGTAAGAAATCCATCATTAATCTTCGGAATCATTAATCGTACTTGAACCCCTTTTTTTGCCGCCACTTTCAAGGCAGCCCGTATCGCTTCATTTGGTACAAAATAAGGCGTAGCAATCCATATCGATTTTGTAGCACAAGAGAAGAGCCCATAATAGAAATCACTCATAATTCCCTGCTGAGTGTCTGGTCCGCTGGCAACTACCTGTACCGCTCCATCTCCCTTTTTATCAGTCTGCTTGAGCTGTGGACGTTCAGTAAGTACATCTTCACCGCTTACATATTCCCAGTCCAACAGAAAAACAGTATGCAGCGTGTAGACTGCTTCCCCTTCCACTTTCAAATGGGTATCACGCCAAAATCCAATTTCTTTATTTTTCCCTAAATACTCATCCCCAACATTTAGCCCACCGACAAAACCAACCTTCCCATCAATGATAATAATTTTTCGGTGGTTTCGGAAATTTAACTTTTGATTAAAGAACCCATACTTTAGAGGAAGAAAAGGCTGCACATTGACCCCAGCATCTTTCATATCTTGGATTGCCTTTTTATCTAATTTCATGCTTCCTGCAGCATCAAAAGTAAATAATACTTCCACACCAGCTCTTGCTTTGTCACTAAGTATCTCCATGACTTTTTTCCCGATTCGATCCGACCGAAAAATATAGTATTCAATATGTATATAGTTCTGCGCTTTTTCTAATTCCGTGATAATTTCAGGAAATGTTTCCTTGCCGTTTTTTAACACCTTCGTATTCGTCCCTGTACTAAAGGAAGTTTGTGAGGTGTTCTTGGCAAAAGTAGAAAAGCATGTTTGATGATCATTCAAAAAAGACAAATCAGGATCCGTGATATCATTGACAAGATCTTTCCATTCGGCCCGGTCCTTTCTCCGTTTCGTTTTAAATAGATGCCCCTTTAAGTATAACTGACCAGAAAATAGATAAAAAATGTATCCTCCAATTGGTAAGAAAACGAGAATCCCCATCCATAAAAGCGTATGATGGGAGGATCTATTCTCCAACATTAAAGAAAACAAAGTGACAAAGAGGGCGATTGTATATAATACCCCAAAAAACAATTTGACCAGAAAACCAGCGGAACTAAACACCATCATGTACATGGATAAAGCTAAAATTATTAAGTAAATAAACTCACTGCGGCGTCTTCTCATGTCATCATCCCTCAAAATTATGTAGTTAATTCTCTATATATACCCATTGTACCTCTATTCAGAAACCAACATACTCTGTACAAGATGAGAAAAATAGTTATATAGTGTGTAAGAAGTTAAAATTACTTGGGAGTGTGAGGAGAATGTCCAAATCAAGAGCAGCAAAATTGCGAAAGAAAAACCGGAATCAAGGGTTGTATGACGTGACAAACAGTCGAGGAACATGGGGTGCAATAGTTCCTGTTGTTCGAAAAGCGAAAACAAAGAAAGACACCCTACAAAAGCTTGAATGCAAACATAAAAAGAACCGTTTTCCGGAACAATCCGAAAACGGTCCTTTTTTATATTCAATCCTTTAACTCTTTATATAGCGCAAGATATTGCTGTGAAGAGGCAGTCCAGCTAAAATTAAGTTCCATAGCACGCGAGACAAGTTTTCCCCATTTTTTAGGTTCAAATCGATAAAGAGCAACTGCCTGTTCAATCGTATGCAGTAATTCATGAGCATTATAATTAGCGAAGCTAAAACCATTTCCTTCTCCTGTAAATTGATTATAAGGAATCACCGTATCCTTTAATCCTCCTGTTTCGCGAACAATCGGCAATGTACCATAACGAAATGCCAGTAACTGTCCAATTCCACATGGTTCAAAGGCTGAAGGCATTAGGAACATATCAGACCCCGCATAAATTTTTCTTGCCATTGTTTCATCAAAATACAGTTGTGCGGACACTTTCTCAGGGTATATGTCCATAAAATACCTAAAGGAATCCTCATACCGCTGATCTCCTGTCCCTAAAACGACAAACTGCACATTCAGACCAATCATTTCATGAAAAATATGGAGAATAAGGTCAATTCCTTTTTGGTCTACCAGACGCGTAACGATTGAAATAAGAGGTATGTCATCTCGTACCGGCAGCCCTAGTAATTCTTGTAGATGCTTCTTATTGACCGCCTTCCCCTCGCTATCTTCATAAGGCAGAAATATCTGTTCATCACGCTCAGGGTTATAGGAAAAATCATCAATTCCATTAACAATTCCATGCAGCTTAGTTCCTTTTTTACGAAGGAAACCATCTAAATTTTCACCATAATATGGTGTTTGGATTTCAGCTGCATAGGTTTTGCTTACGGTCGTTATGCAATCTGCATAAGCTAGTCCAGCTTTAAGGTAGCTGACATTCCCATAAAACTCTAACCCATCCATATGATAATACAGTTCGCTTAAGTCTAATAAGTCTGATAAAACCGATTTTGAGTAAACACCCTGATACCGTAAATTATGAATCGTAAAGACCGTTTTTATGTTTTCATAATAGGGATGCTTATCATAATGAGCCTTTAAAAGAACAGGTATCAACCCTGTTTGCCAATCATGGCAATGAATGAGATCCGGCTGATCCTTGAGATATGGCAAAGCTTCCAGCACAGCTCGAGAGAAGAAAGCGAACCGTTCGCCGTCATCTCCAAACCCATAACTGCCGTGCCGTTTAAAGTAATATTCATTATCAAGGAAATAGACTGTAATCCCCTGATAATCATATGTTTCAATGCCGCAAAATTTTGATCTCCAGCCTACCGGTACTTCAATACTCTTTATCCATTGCATTTGATCTTTATAATGTTGTGAAAGATCACCATATTTAGGTAAGATAACACTGACGTTTGCTCCTTCTTTGTTAAGTGAAAGAGGAAGAGCGCCAATGACATCCCCGAGTCCCCCTGTCTTTACAAAAGGAGCACACTCTGATGCTGCAAATAAAACATTCATGCTCGTAAACCCTCCATTACACGACTTCGCCTTTTTTGATTACAGTGGGCTGCTGTCTGGCCGTAATCGTTTGATCTTTCGTAATGATTACTTGTTTATCTGTAATAACATGGTCAATATGAACCCCTTCTTCAATATCGCCCTTTTGCATAATAATACTATTTCTAACAACTGCACCCTTTTTCACTTTTACACCGCGAAAAATGATACTATTTTCAACAGTTCCTTCTATGAAACATCCATTCGCAATCAGTGAATTAGACACTTTTGAGGAAAGGGCATATTTAGCTGGTGCTTCATGCTTTACCTTTGTGAAAACATCCCAAGAATTGTAGAAGTAGTCGTTAATGATATCAGGGTTAAGGAACTCCATATTGCTTTTGTGATACGTAGAAAGTGAATGTATGAACGGCATATGTCCAGCAAATTCATAGCCTTGAACTTGAAGGTATTTTAGATTTGCTTTTACTGCATCTTTCAAAAAATCGTATTCCTCATTCTCCACACATTTCTTGATTAAATCGATTAATAATTGTTTCCGTATCACATACGTTTCAAGACATACATGATCGCCTGTGGAAGGTGATGTATACAACTCAATATCAAGTACTTCTCCTCTAGAATCAAGCGTACACTGATGGTATATCGGTTTTTGAACGGCTTCTCCATCATAATTCTTATATAGGACCGTGATATCCGCACCAGAATTTTCGTGTTCTTGGACCACTTCATTAAAATCAATTTTACTAATATGATGACCGGGCGCGATAATCACAGTATCAGCCGTAGCCCGTTTGAAAAACTCTAAGTGATCATAAAATTGTTGAATATCTCCCTTGATTTGTTCATCGGGATGAATAGGCGGCAGAATGAACAAGCCCTGGGAGCGATGATCAAGATCCCATTCCTTTCCAGAACCGAGATGATCCATTACAGACCGGTACTTATCCTTCGTAAAAATAGCAACTTTACTGACACAGACATTCATAAAGTTCGACATGGTAAAATCAATCATCCGGTACCGGCCTCCAAATGGTACAGAAGCAAGACAACGATGATGGGTCAGCTCTTTTAATATTGGTCGTTCATTGACGAGATTAATTACACCCAGTACATTACTCATATAAGCTACCCCCTCAATTTAATGATCTTACGACTTTGCATACGTTGATGAAATGGTTTGATTTTCACCAATCAATGTAATGCCCGTTTTATGTGCACCAATAACGGCTCCGTCTTCAATAACGGTATCACTGCCGATAATGGCCTTCTCAATCGTGACATTTTTGCCAATCTTCACGTTAGGCATAATCACTGAGTCTTTAATGATTGAGCCGCTTCCAACCTGCACATTATAAGATAAAACAGAATGAACAACCTTGCCTGATACCATACATCCCTCATTGACTAAGGACTGTGTGACATCAGCCTCTTCAGAAATATATTGCGGCGGATGATTAGCATTCCCTGCGTAAATTTGCCAGTTCGGATCTTCCAGTTCAAAGACAGTCGGTTCTTCAAGCATATCCATATGAGCTTCCCATAGGCTTTCAACTGTCCCTACATCTTTCCAATAATCAGTAAATCGATATGCCTGCAAATTAGCTCCGTCATTGAGCATTTTAGGCATAATGTCCTTGCCAAAATCGTTGCTGGAACCTATATCTTTTTCATCTTCGGTCAAATATTTTTTAAGATGTTTCCAGTTAAATAGATAAACCCCCATCGATGCAAGATTATTCTTGGGATTTTTTGGTTTCTCGTCGAATTCAATAATCTGATCTGTATCGTCCGTATTCATAATCCCAAAGCGGTGTGCTTCATCCCACGGTACCTCAATGACAGCAACCGTCGCATGTGCACCCTTGGCAATATGAGCCTCAAGCATTTTGTTATAGTCCATTTTATAAATATGGTCGCCTGAAATGACGAGTACATATTCCGGATCATACGTATCAATATAATGAAAGTTTTGATAGACGGCATTCGCTGTGCCTTTGTACCATTCACCACCATCTTTATCCTTATATGGCGGCAGGAGCGCAACTCCGCCGTAATTCCGATCAAGATCCCAAGGACGCCCATTCCCTACATAGGAATTCAAAATATGCGGCTGGTATTGTGTCAGCACCCCTACTGTATCAATTCCTGAATGTGTACAATTACTTAATGTGAAATCAATAATCCGGTATTTACCGCCGAATGGTACGGCTGGTTTTGCTAAATCACTAGTCAATTCTCCGAGTCTCGATCCCTGACCACCTGCTAGAAGCATTGCTACCCATTTTTTAGATGCCATTTAAATTGACTCCCTTCTGCCGTTTTTTTGTTTGCTTCCTAAATATGGCCATTCCAAGCGGTGGTACTGTTATTTCCATACTGCAAGGTTGATTATGATGAGGAACCTTCTCCGCCTGAATGAAATCTGCATTGAACGTACCTGAACCGCCATAAGATTCTGCGTCACTAGTAAAGGCTTCATAATACAGACCACTCGTCGGAACCCCTATTTTGTAGTCCCGGTAAACAGAATCAGAGAAATTACAAACGATTAAACAATAATCGCCTTTCCGTTTTCCTCTACGTATAAAGGTGATAACACTCTGGCCGGTATTATCAGCATCAACCCATTCAAACCCTTCTGTTTCATGATCAAGACGCCATAACGAATGCGTTTCTCTGTAAAACTTATTTAATTCTTTATAATAGTTAAAAAATTTAGAATGTGACTCATAATCTAAAAGCATCCAATCCATTTCTTCCCGGTATTTCCATTCATCAAACTGCCCAAACTCACTGCCCATAAATAAAAGCTTTTTTCCAGGATGTGTGAATAAATATCCGAATAAAAGGCGTAAATTAGCGAATTTTTGCCAATAGTCGCCAGGCATTTTGTTGACTAATGATCGCTTTCCATGAACCATTTCATCATGTGAAAACGGAAGAACATAGTTTTCAGAAAATGCGTAAAAAAAGGAAAAAGTTAAAAGATGATGATGCTTGGGACGTTCATTTACAGAAAGCTTCATATATTTAAGTATGTCATTCGCCCATCCCATATTCCATTTGTAATTGAAACCAAGCCCGCCAGCAGAAGTTGGACCAGTTACCAGTGGATATTCAGTTGCTTCCTCTGCCATCATTAGTACGCCAGGATACCTCTGAAAGATGGTTTCATTCAACTTTTTTAAAAAGGCAATGGCTTCTAAATTCTTATCTCCACCAAATTGATTGGATAATTTAACAGGTAATGGGTTATCGTGATTTAAGTAAACTATAGAGGATACTGCGTCAATGCGGAATCCGTCAACATGATAGACGTCCATCCAAAACATTGCATTTGAAATGAGGAAACTTACAACTTCAGGCTTACTATAATCGAAACTATATGTCCCCCAAATCGGTCTCTCAGCTCGCAAGGGATCCGCCGATTCGTATAGGGGGGTTCCATCAAAACGTCCAAGCCCTTGGATGTCTTTACAAAAATGTGCAGGTACCCAGTCGAGAATGACCCCTATATCTCTTTGATGGCAGCGATCAATAAAGTACATTAATTGTTCAGGAGTTCCGTACCTGCTTGTCGCTGAATAAAACCCAGTAATCTGATAGCCCCATGAACCATCAAACGGATGCTCCATGACAGGCATTAATTCAATATGTGTGAAGCCATTTTCAACTGCATACTCCACTAATTCATCAGCAAGTTCCTGATATGTATAAAAATCGCCATTTTCTTTTTGCTTCCATGATGCAAGGTGAACTTCATAAATGGCCATTGGTTTATGGTAAATATCCGTCTTCTTGCGTTTGGTCATCCATTTTTGGTCATTCCATTTATATGTATCCAAAGGATAGACTACCGAAGCGGTTGCCGGCCGAAGCTCTGAATAAAAAGCATATGGATCCGCCTTTAATTCTTTCTTTCCGCCTGGACCAGTCACTTCGTACTTGTATATCTCTCCTTTTTTAAGATCTGGAATAAACCCCACCCATATCCCCGAAGAGGCTAATCGCTGCATTCGATTTTGACCGCCATTCCAAGCATTAAAATTCCCCACTACAGAAACATTTTTGGCGTGGGGCGCCCAAACTGCAAAGCGGACTCCATGGAAATTTTCCTCTGAAATCAGATGCGCGCCAAGCATTTTATAACTCTCGAATAATGTTCCTTCATGAAAAAGATAGACGTCAAAATCACTTGGAAAGAGTTGTGCGGGTACTTCAAACATTTTTTCCATTTCTTACACCTCCTCCAATTTAATGGTAATTCTTACTCTTTACCCTACTCTCCTATAAAATATTCGCCCTTCGATAAATAAAATCCTTTAATTAAAGATATAACTTTATATTAAAAACGCTTTCATATCAATAAAACAAAAAAAACCTCCATTTCTGAAGGATTTTTCGGATAAATGAAATGATATTAATTATTGCCCATTAATTGATTTGAAGACATACTCATGCGATTTAAAAACAGATAGGAAAGAGAAACAGACCAAGCTAACGGTGTATTTCCGTTTGGTACATTGATTCCACCAATATATAGTTCCGGAATCTCCCAATTATCAGGGATAATTCGTTCTGTTTTCATGACATATTCATAAGCTTTCTCATACATACCTAATTCAAAATAACATAAGCCCAGCCAAGGAAGGCCAAAACACCATTCTGCTTCGCTGCCTTCATTATAATATTGATCATAGGCATACCGAATAACGCCATTTGTCCGCTCCAGCTTTTCAGAAACCATTTCCACAATTTTTAGTGCTGTTTTCCGATCAACAATTCGATAAGGATAAACAAGGGACAAGAGGGCAAGGTCTGTCTCTTTGGTTATGCTTTCTCGTGGTAGGAGAAAACGCAATGTTTCTTCACCCTTTTGAATTAATTCATCATTGACATTTACCAGCATTTTCACCGAGTGTAAACCAGCTACACAAGCTCCCACGCTTGAAGCATGCAATTCAATATTTTCTTCCCACATTCCATTATCATGTGCTTCCCAGTACTGTAAACACTCTAGATAGTCTACTAATTTTTGAACCATCAACAGATCTTTTTCATCTCGAATAATCTTTTGCCCTTGCCGAATGCCCTCCCCAACTCCCCATAAGAAGGCTCCTAGCGCATCATTCTGCGCATGTCCCCACTCTTGACTGATCTCCTTTAATTCCGTCGAATAGCGAGAATGAATATGCTCGAAGAGATACATAGGTTTCTTTTCACGATGTATATCAATTTTCCATTCGTACGTTTTAAAAAGATCAAACAAAGCATGATAAGCTTTTTCATACCGTTCAGAAGGACTTTGTAGGAATGGCAGTACCGTATAGACCACATCACGTATCCAGACATAATTATAGTCTTGTGAGATACTCGCTGTATACGCACCATTGGGAAGACGCATCCGATCTAATACATCAAGCGCATCGTTTAATTTCATGTTAGACACCCCCGTTTTTTATCAGCTTTCATTGTTTATTTAAAGCGCTTTCAATAAATGAATAAAAATAAGTCCGAACAAGTTGATTTACATATGATAGTTTATGTAGATACCTGTTCATTTGATAATCAAGGAAAGGATATTCTACTAAAATGAACACTTGCCTACACCTTTAGCTAGGAATCGATGGTCTGTAAGGACTGTGCACTAGGTATATGGTCCTTATATAGAATGTATCGGTCATAGCTAAAACAATTTAATACTTTTTAAAAATAAAAACCAGTCTGCCCGTAAGCCATTTTAAGGTTGTAAAAAAAAGTATCTTTTTGTCCCATTTTTTCGAACTAAAGTCCCTCATTCCATTTAGTTCAAGAATTTTCACCACCCTTAGCTGCTTTAATCAGAATGGAACGCGAGCTGTAGATTGATATCGGTCTAACTAGACTATTTATCGGTCTGCCAGATACATATATCGGTCAAACCTGAGCAAGTATCAGTCCACCAAATTTTTATCGGTCTAATTGATGCTTGTATCAGTCTAAGCGGCTACTGTATCGGTCCAATTCACCTGTTTATCAGTCTGCCTCAATCCAAACAAACGATGTATGACTACTTTATTGTATATTGGCGAGTGTGGAGAAAGTAAAATCATCTCCTATATTTCGCAGAAAAAAAGGCTGTCGCAAGTTTCGACAGCCTGACGTTAGCCTTATAACCAACTGTTTACCTCACCTATTTTTTAATACTTCGGCAAGTTCTCGGTATATATCTATTACGTCTTCTATTTTCATTCGTACTAATCCACTCGATGAGGGAGCGACAAAATCGATGGTTCCCGGAACGATTGACGGGTTTTGAAATCCCCATTCCACCTTTTTCTTTCGTGAATATTCCTGATAAACACCCTTGCCCACGAAGCAAGCATATTTAGGCTTATAAGCTTGGATTTTTTCTTTCAATTGCTGCCGCCCAATCATGTATTCTTCTTTCGTAATATCCGCTGCTCCCACTGTGGGTCTCGATACAATATTCGTGAACCCATATCCAAGCTCCAGCAAGGATGCATCCTCTTTAGGTAAATACTTACGGGGTGTTAAGCCTGAATCATGAAGAATCTTCCAAAATCGATTGGCCGGATTTGCATAGTGATGTCCCTCTTCTCCTGAACGTATACTTGGGTTAAAACCGATAAAAAGAATGCGTAAGTTTTTATCAAGATGATCTGGAATATAATCCATATTCTACTCCTTTGACTATAAGTCCCTCTAGTATAATACAAGCTAACCAAAGTATCTATTCCCTCATAATCTCTTTAGCAACAAGCTGACCTGATTTTGTCACAATAGGGGTACCCCCGCCAGGATGAGTACTGCCTCCAACAAACCATAGGTTTTTGATATCTTTAGACTTATTTCTAATTTTAGAAAAAGCTTGTGTAAACGTATTAGAGGACATGCCGTAAATAGCTCCTCTATGAGCGCCGGAATACGCAGCAAGATCACTTGGAGTGATGATTTTTTGATACATGATGTTTTGCTTTAAGTTACTCAGCCCCCTTTTTTCTAACGTTTGAATGATTTTATCAGCATATTTGGTTTTAACTTGATCGAAAGCATATTGCTCAGTTATATATGGTGCATTGATGAGAACAAATAGATTACTATGTCCCTCAGGCGCTAGACTAGCTTCAGAATTACCTGAATAACAAATATATATAGCCGGGTTGTCTGGGAGCTGTTTCTTTATGAAGATATCCTTAAACTCCTCTTGATAGTTTTCGGGAAAAAATACGGTATGATGTTCAAGTTGTGGATACTGTTTACTTACGCCTAATAAAAGGACAAACCCTGACAGGGAAGGCTCATAGCTTGCTAGTTTACGATTAGTCATCGATGACCGGTGAGCTTCATCA
This sequence comes from Peribacillus sp. FSL H8-0477, assembly GCF_038002765.1. NCBI lineage: Bacteria > Bacillati > Bacillota > Bacilli > Caryophanales > Bacillaceae > Peribacillus > Peribacillus sp. FSL H8-0477. The sequence continues at coordinate 109,129 of NZ_JBBODE010000003.1, forward strand.
AGTAACTGCTGGTAAATGGTCAAGGCATCGCCATTAGCCACCACAAGATCTGCTTGCAATAGGCCCTCTGCCGTTTCTACTCCCTTCACCGTAGCTGATTCAACATAAATCTTATGTACTTCGCACTTTTTTTTAATCGTAACTCCAAGTTCCACAGCTAGTTTTTCGAAAGCTGAAACAATCGAGTAGGTGCCGCCTGTCACTCCGAAAATCCCTAATTTCCCCTCTAGAAAAGCCATCATCGTAAAAATCTGCGGAGCTTGATTCGGCGCTGAGCCTACATAAGTTGCATACCTGCCAAAAAGAGCCTGTGAATTAGCGTGACTAAAAAAGGAAGATAGGCTTTGATTGATCGACGTGAACGGTTTTATTTGTACAAAGCTTTTTAGCAGCTGCAGATTTAGACGATCCTGCCAACGCAGTAATAATGTATTTAAAAACCGTTTTTCAGCTATTTGGTACATTTTCTGAGAGTGTTCTAGAAAGGCTCGATACTGTTTGGCATCACGGAAACTATATTCAGCGATTTGCTTTTCCATATCTTCCGGTATATCGGTAAGATCAAGTGAATGACCATCACTAAAAAAATGTCGAGTCATGTTGTTAATTCGATAGAAGTGCAAATAATCGTCAATCTTTTTTCCAGCTTGTTGAAATACTTCCTCAAAAGCCGAAAGCATCGTAATCGTACTCGGACCTAAATCAAACGTATAGCCGTCTTCTTCTATTCGCTTCAACTTTCCACCAAGCGTCGCTTCTTTCTCAACTATGGTTACCTGGTACCCATTTGCAGCCAGGGAAATCGCACATGAAAGCCCGCCAAGACCTCCCCCAATGATTATAACTTTCTTCATGTATAGCTCCTCCCTTTCCATAGGTATCCTTTTTTCGACCAAGCGATGCGCACACTATCTAAACCGATGACAATTACCATACAAATGCTGAGTGGAATCAAGAAGCCATAATACCAAGGTAATCGGTTAGCACGATCGATTATTGCTTTAATAGCAGCTCCAGCCATCATAAATATGATTCCAGGATAAATAAGGGCAGATTCAGACATAATCCCTATCACCACGAAGATTGGCGGGACAAGATACAAAAGACTATAATAACCAAAAACAAGGAAAAGGAGAAAAAAGTTCCGATTCACACCTTGAAAGATATTCTTGCGGTACCCACTCCACACCTCTGCAGCATTTTGGTACATTTTCATTGAAACATATTCACTGATTTGTGCGAGAGTAAAAGTAAAGCCGTGTTTTTTTACCAGCCTTGCTAGTTCAATATCATCAATGAGCGTAGATCGGATAGCAGAATGTCCGCCAATTTGGTTGTACACCTTTTGTTCGATTAGAATAAAGCCGCCATGAGCAGCAGCAAACCGAGGGTCTGATGATGCACGGACCAGCTTGACTGGCAGATGACAGGCCACCAAAAACATCATCATTGGGACAACGATTTTTTCCAGCCAGCTATCAACTTGTTGCTTTGGAAAGCCGGAAATCATCCCCTTTTCTTGTTTGGTTAAAACAGAGATTGCTTCCATCGCATTTCGTTCCAATCTGACATCTGCATCTAAAAATAAATACCAGTTTGATTTTGCTGCCAATGCCAGTTGATGACAAGCATAGGACTTTCCAAGCCAACCTTTTTCAAGCGGTTTCCCCTCTAGTAAGGTAATGATGGGATAGCGTTTTGCTAATTCCTTAACAATATAAGCTGTCTCATCACTTGAATTATCATTCAGCACCAAAATTTCTGATGGAAGCATGGTTTGATTGACAATGGATAATAGGCATTCCTCAATCCTGTCCGCTTCATCGCGGGCTGGTATTAAGATGGATAAAGATGGCTTACTTATCTTTCTATCTACATGGGCTAAGCGAGGAAATTGCCGTAAATTCCACCAAACAAAAAGGAATTGAAAAAGTAAGGTGCCACCAATTATGCTGAGAAACAGTGTCATTTCTTCCCTCCTCTTTTCCAAGCATTGTATAAATCACTCGTTGATTTCCCCTGTTTAAACGCTGGCACGAACGCTTCATCCTGTGAAAAGTCAATATCCCCTATAGTCGTCTCTCGATGAGTATTCATTTGAGTCTCAAGAATACTTGCAAGCTGGATTGTCAAGGCGCCACGTTCAGTTTGCTTTCCTTTGATAGGAATGGCCTCGCCAAAAACAAGTGATGCTGTGGGTTTTTGAAGCTGACTAAAGGAATAATAAATACTCACAGGCTTAATTGCCACTTCATCAAAGCGATTAATGAGAAAGCCTGCCCCGTTCTCAAACTGTAGTGGTCTTTGCTCTTGGTGAACAATTTCTCCTTGAGGAAATAGCCACACATTATGCTTATCTTTTAAGAGGTTTTCTGCATATTTCAGGCTTTGTCGTAATTGACTGCCATTCTTCCGATCAACTGAAAATGCACCAAGCTTACGGAAAAACGGGTACGTTTTAAGGCCCTCTTCATCCATCATCATATATTGCTCGTTTACTGAGTACTGTTGGGCAAGCTGGAATATGAGTAATCCATCCCACCATGAACAATGATTAGCAATGTATAGTACGGGAAGTGATGAATGATGATCGAATTCCCCTTTGATTAATAGCTTTGAAAAATGTCTTTTTAATAAATAGCAAGATTGATAACGATAAAATATGCTGCTAAAGAGTCTGCTTTTCTTGGCGGTAATCAAGCTGATGTCTCCCTTCACAAAGAAGAATGATGAATAGCGCTAAAGCTGCAATAATAGGTAATTCTTCTTTCCAAGCGAGCAAACCAAATAAGAGTATCATTAGTTGATAGATTCTTATTGCCCATATACGGTTGCTTGCAGGAATTTTTCTTAGGGGAAATAAAAAGGAAAAACAAGCAGCGATTATTCCCCAGCTTAAAAAATTCACAAAAGGAACGCCAAAGAACCCGCCTTCAGCTTCCCAATGCCAAAAGTTTCGTACATATGCCACTGGATCTAGTATTAAATCGAGCAAGACTACCCAAAATCCAGTTTCCAGTGCCCGTAAGGTCTTTGAGCGTTGATTGGACAGCAGCAAACTGTTTAAAATTACGCCTACCCAGGCAAGTGCAATCGTAAATGGAACGCCTAAAACTAATGGACCAAGTGTCGGATAATAATAATACTCACCAAATGGAAAGCCTGTTTTAATTCCAATGTATTCGATGGCAAAGGTTATACTAGCGATGATGCCCGCTTTACTAAGGAACACTCGACGAGTCTCGAATACGGGTAAACTCGTTTCGACCAAGCTGAGTGCATAAAAAACTAAAAACAGCCCATTTGAAAATTCAAGCCAAGGCGGCACCTCAAAAAACACCATCAATACTAACCCCACTGTATACCAACCAAGAAATAGATACCTAAGCTTCACGTGATACCACACTGCATGAAGCTTCCTTAACTGAACAGGTGATAGCTTTCAAAAAAATCTCCTGTTTTTTCTTATCAGTCACAATGGCTCGTTTTGTGTATACCTGATAATTATTTACAACGACCTGTTCCATAATTGCGGCATAGTATCCTGCCGCTAGTTGGATACAAAAAGCACTTTTTTCGGGGTATGTTTCCAGCTTTGTCATTCCTTTAAGAAACCAACGGTCCGCTAGATTCATTAACTCGTTTATCATCGATGTAAAGTTGGCATCGATCACACCATGCGAAAAGTCTGAATCTGAATAGCCATGCTTATCCATTAACTGTTTTGGAATATATCTTCTGCTTCTTTCCTGATCTTCGCCAACATCGCGAATAATATTGACAATTTGCATGGCTTTCCCCAGATAGATTCCAGCTTCTTCAATTTCTTTAGTTGGCTGGTTATGAAGGACCGGCAGCAGCATTTGTCCGACCGATCCTGCCACCTGCTCACAATATACGTCTAATTCCTCCAAGCTGGTGTACTTTGTAAAGGTCAAATCAGATGCTTGACCTTGCATTTGTTTATAAAATGGCTCTTTGGTTAGTGGAAACTCTTTGAAAAGCCACCGTAGTGAAGGCCAAATAAAATGTCCGCCGGCAAACTCCAAGTGGGTAAATTGATCTTTTAATTCGCTTAATGTGTAGGGAGATTGTTCGGGTTCATCAACTGAATCATCAATCATTCTACAAAAGGCATAGATGACAAAGACCCCCTCGCGTTTAGGATAGTCTAAATGTTGAAAGGCACTGTAAAAGCTGGCAGATCCTTTCTTCATCATTTCTTCACATGCACGCATTACGGCAGAGTTTTTCATTAGCCCAGCTCCTTTTTAATTTGTTGACTTAACAGACGTGAGCCCTGCATCACAATCGGAACGCCGCCCCCAGGATGAACAGATGCGCCAACACTATATAAGCGGTCAATTTTATAAGGCTTAACCTGCGGCCTAAATCCACCGGATTGCATGAGGATAGGGGCAATGCCGAAGCTGCCGCCTTGATAAAGTCCATCTTTAATTGAATCGGCTGGCGTACGAATATCCTGCCAGACAATATGTTCTCGCAAGCCTTTAAAGAGGGCTGTTTCCGCTTTGTCGATTACTTTTTGAACCAATTCATCCTTTATTTGATCCCAGTCAATGTCCTGACCAGATGGTACAGGGATGAGAAAGTAGAGGACGCTTTCGTTAGCAGGTGCGGCCTCTGCATCGATACTCACTGGATTGAAGACATAAAAGGAAGGATCCTCTGGCACCTGTTTGGTCTTAAATACCTGTTCCATATGGTTGTCGAAGGAATCGGCCATAAAAAATTGATGGGTTTTGGCCGCAGGGAATCTCTTTGTTACACCTAAATAAATGAGCACACAGCCTGAAGATGGGGTGTAGTTTTTTTTCTTAACCTGTTTGTTGTCTGGAATCAATCCAGGAAGGTTTGGGAAATCTCCGTTAAATACCACTGCATCATATAAATTGATAGTTTGATTGACTTTCACACCCTTACAAACATTTTGTTCAACCAATATCTCCTCAACCTTTGCTTCACGATGAATGGTCACTCCTTGTTCAAGACATGCTTTTTCAAGAATAGCAGCAAGGCCGGCATAGCCTCCCTTTAAGTACCAAATACCATGAGCATGCTCACTATACGAAACCAATCCATAAAGTGCAGGGGCTTCTAGTGGTGATCCTCCAATATAGAGAGATTGTAAGGCATAGGCATCTTGCAGTTTTGGATGGTCAAAATAAGAAGCTAAGAATTGTTTCATAGATTTATAAGCTCGGGATTGCAACAATAGTTTAATGTTTTCAGGGGTTAAGAAATCTCGTTTTGTTTTAAAGGACTTACTTAAAAAACGATCCACCCCAATTGTAAATATCTTTGACATATCAGAAAGATAACGTAAGTAATGAGCCCCTTCACCTGGAAATACCTTTTCTATTTCTTCAAGCTGCCGAGGTAAATCTCGGTATTTTGTATACGTACTTCCATCCGAATAATGCAAATCATATAGCGGTTCACACGAAATGAACTCTAATGCACTACTCGGTATGCCTGCTTCAGCAAGAATTTCTTTTAGCATCTCAGGCAGGAGAATAATCGTCGGCCCCTGGTCAATTTGATAACGACCGTTTCCTTGATAAGCAAGCCGGCCTCCAACCGCCGCTTCTTTTTCATAGATGGTAACTTGTTTGCCTTGTTTCGCTAATAATAAAGCGGAGGTCATCCCCCCAACGCCAGCTCCAATGACAGCGATCTTCATACCATCTTCACTCCCTTTTCAGTATTGAGAGTTTTTTGAATTCGCTCTTTGTGTTGATACTGGTTGATTAATAAATCACTGCTGATTTTTGCGGATTCAAATATTGTAGGCAGTCCGCTTCCTGGATGTGTACCTCCGCCTACTAAAAAACAATGTTGAACATCTTCAAATTGGTTATGCGGACGCAAATACATCATCTGATCAAGACTGTGTGCAAAACTGAAGGTAGCCCCTTTATAGACGTAAATATCATTCTGCCAATCTAGTGGAGTAATGATTCGTTCTGTTTCTATAAGCTTACGAATATCATGCAGCCCAGGCTCCTGTTCCAGCCGCTTGAGCATAGCTTCTTTAATCGTTTCTTTTTCTGTTTCCCAATTAATGTCGGCCTGAAGGTTAGGAACCGGCATTAAGACCATTAAGGCAGATTTACCTTGGGGAGCAAGGGTAGGATCTATACGAGAAGGATTATGTACATAGATAGATGGATCAGCAGACAAGACCATTTCTTTTGTCATTTCATCGACATTTTTTTTATAATCCTTCGCAAAGAGAATCATATGATGTGGGAGTTCTACCTCTGCATCAATGCCTAAATAAAGCATAAACGTTGAGCATGATAGTTTTTTCTTTTCTACTTTTTCTTTGCGGTATTTCTTCAAATCTTTTTGATCAAAAAGATGGGTAGCTGCATGACCAAAATCTGCATTGATAATGACATCATCTGTTTCAACGATTTCACCATTTTCTAAATGCAATCCAACGGCGATTCCATTTTCAACAATGACCTTTTTGACACCAGTTCCTGTTTTAATCGTGCCGCCATATTCAATCGTCACATCCGCCATTGCCTTACATAACTGATTCAACCCTCCTGTTGGGTGGAACAATCCAAATCCATGCTCTAAATAGGAGAGAATCGTAAACGTTCCGGGACAATTCCAAGCAGACATCCCTAAATACTTCGTTTGAAAAGAAAAGGCCCATTTTAATCGTTCATCAGTAAAGTAGGTTGATAGCTGTCCGTAAACTGTATCGAGAGCATTTATTTTAGGTAAAGCAGTCAGCATATTTAGAGTCAAATAATCTGTCAGCTTTGAAAACGGCTGTTGTAAAAGCTTCATGACGGAATCAAATTTCTCTGCTTCCTTGGTCATAAAACGTTCATACCCTTTTTCATTACCTGGAAAGGTTTGTTTAAGTAACGCGAGCATTTCTTCCCTTTTACGTGTGGGAGAAAACGAAACGCCATCTTCGAATTTCAAGGTATATAACGGATCAACTTCTTGAACGTCTACGTAATCATGTAAATTTCGATTAACAGACTCGAATAACTCTTCTAACAATTGAGGCATCATAAAAAAAGTAGGACCCATATCAAACGAATAATCACCTAATGTAATTCTTGATGTGCGCCCTCCGATATAGGGTTGTTTTTCAAATACAGTGACGTCAAACCCCTTGGAACTCAAAAGCATTGCCGCTGCCAATCCTCCTGGTCCAGCACCGATAATACTAACTTTTTTATTTATTTCCACATTTATTCCCCCTAAATTTAAAAAAATCATGTACACGTATTGTATAATGTTATTATAATGAATGTATAACATATGTACAATTGTTTTTCGTTAATTTTTCTAAAAACTTATACATTGGTTATACAGGAAGTGAGTGAGTAACTATGTTTGGAATTCAAAAAGTCTCTGAAATGACCGGAATCTCTTCCATCACATTACGAGCATGGGAAAGGAGATACGGAATTATCCAGCCTAAACGAGCAGATGGTGGGCATCGTCTCTATTCTGCTGAAGATATCGATGATATTATTTGGGTCAAGAAACAAAAAGAAGAAAAGGGAATTTCATTAGGACAAACGATGGAGCTTTTAAAAAAACGGAGGGGAATGGAATCCCAGAACCAAAAAAAAATCCCCCCACAATTCGGGGGAGGAAGCTTTGAGGACTTTTCCGCAGAGTTATTTGATGCACTCATCAATTACGAAATGAAGCTTGCTGATAAACTAATTAACATCAGTCTCGCTATGTATGATTTTGAAGAAGTTTGTCATTATATTTTTATCCCTATTTTACATAGAATTGGGAACGAATGGGCTGACGGAAGACTAAGTGTTGCGCAAGAGCACTTAATCAGCAGTTTTCTTGAACGGAGGATTCAATCCTTTCTTATCGAGGTACCAGAGCAGCCGTTGGCAGTGCGGGCAATCGCTCTTTGTCCAGAACTCGAGCAGCATAAAATCGGTCTGTTATTGTTTTCCCTATTTCTTAATAAACGTGGAGTTCAGGTCTATTTCCTCGGACAAAATACACCTGTAGACTATTTAGAAAAAATGATTGCTGTTAATCAAATCCGATTGGTGTGCATTTCTATGACCATCAAACAGAGCAGTGAAAGCATCCAAGAAATGATAACGAAATTATCACGTTCCTTTAACGACATCACGTTTGTCATTGGGGGTGAAGGGACAAATTTCTTACCTGCAGATTTAACGTTTTATCAAATAAATGGGGGTCTTGAGGAGTGGAAGAACTGGTTTATCGAGTTTAAACGGAAATGAAAACAGCACTTCGGATAACCCGAAGTGCTGTTACTTTTTAAACGTGTATGACCTGTACCTTTTGAATCGCTTCGCGAAATTCTTCTGCTTGAATTGTAATTCGTTGTAATAGGTTTTCATCCTCTATTGGTGCTGACAAATTTTCTTTGTTAATTTTCTTGTCTATTATATAGATTCCTTGAAGCGGCTGTCCTTTCAAGACGGCGATTAATGGTTTCAATGCGTAATCAATAGCCAATAAATGTGCCGGACTTCCACCAACCATGATTGGTAAAACGGGTTTATTCTTTAATGCACCTTCTGGCAGTAAATCAATAACCGTTTTTAATACACCCGTATAGGATGCCTTGTATACAGGAGAACCAATAATCACTCCATCCGCTTTTTCAATCAGCTCAGAGAACTTTTTTATTTCAGGACTATTGTACCGAGCATGAATTAAGTCACCTTCAGGGAAATCACGTACGCTTACAGTCGTTACCTTAAATCCATGCTGTTCAATAATTCCTTTTATAAAGTCCAGCGCCAAATCTGTTCGTGAGGGGGAGGAAGGACTCCCAGATAAAATTACAATTTCACTCATAGTGTAGGATCCTTTCCTGGTTCGTGTTTTATCGTCTTGCTGCTTGAAATAATTTTTCTAACACACAAAAATATCCCCATTCATAGAGAAAGAGGACATTTTGAATCTACTCTTATCTCTCAAGACACTACTTGCTGGATTTAGCACCTGCTTGCTCGAAAGCATAGGTTGCTGAAGCTTCAAAGGGCCAGTCCCTCAGCTTCTCTTGATAAGAATATTAAGTTGTAATTATCATAATTGTTCGAATAGTTTCTGTCAAGATTATATATAAAAACCATACTCATTTACTATATTCGGAGCTGTTAAGATGAATGGCTTACCATTGACGATTCAACCATTTCACTGAACATTTTATAAAAACGGTTATCATCAGTTAGTTCTGGATGAAACGCGCTGACTAGCATATGATCACAGCGGGCGGCGACTATTTTTTCATCTATACGTGCTAGAATTTCAACCTGATCACCTGTTGATAAAATATACGGTGCACGTATAAATAATGCTTGAAAAGGAGCCTCCATTCCTTTTATATCGATATTTGCTTCAAAACTATCAATTTGTCTTCCAAAACCATTTCGTTTAACGATGATGTCCATGATTTCTAAATGAGCAGACTCAGACCCTTCAAGCTCATTGGCAACGAGGACCATGCCGGCACAGGTACCGAATATTGGTTTTTTTTGATTAGAAAAATCTTTAATTGCATCGATAAATCCATACCGAGCCATTAACCTCCCAATCGCTGTACTTTCACCACCTGGGATAATCAGCCCATCCAGTTTTTCTAGCTGTTTAGGATGTTTGACAATAACAGCTTCAGACCCAGTATTGATTATTTGTTTCAGATGTTCCTCCACAGCACCCTGCAAGGCTAATACACCAATAACTGCCATGTTACAATCCTCGCTCCTGCATACGGTCTGCCGCAGCAAGCTTAGACATATCAATACCTGTCATTGGAGATCCAAGTTCCTTAGAAAGCGCCCCAATTAATTCATAATCTTGATAAAACGTCGTTGCCTGAACAATCGCGTTGGCAAACTTCTCTGGATTTTCCGATTTAAATACGCCAGAACCGACGAATACACCATCTGCCCCGAGTTCCATCATCAATGCAGCGTCTGATGGAGTAGCCACACCCCCTGCAGCAAAGTTCACGACCGGTAATTTCCCTTCTTTTTTAATTTGTTTAAGAATCTCATATGGAGCTCCTAAGTTCTTCGCTTCAACCATTAATTCATCGTCATTCATTAAGATTATTTTTCTAATTTGAGCCTGAACTTTACGCATATGACGAACAGCTTCCACAATATTTCCCGTACCTGGTTCACCTTTTGTACGAAGCATTGACGCTCCTTCACCAATTCTCCGAGCAGCTTCCCCTAAATCGCGACAGCCGCAGACAAATGGCACGGTAAACTGGCTTTTCAGGATATGAAATTCTTCATCAGCGGGGGTCAAAACTTCACTTTCATCAATATAATCTACCCCCATGGCTTCTAACACTCTAGCTTCGACGATATGTCCAATTCTTGCTTTTGCCATTACAGGAATCGAGACAGCATTCAGTACAGCTTCAGTAATTCTTGGATCAGCCATTCTTGCGACTCCTCCAGCTGCACGAATATCAGAAGGCACTCTTTCCAAGGCCATTACAGCTACTGCACCTGCTGCTTCCGCAATCTTAGCTTGCTCGGCATTGACAACATCCATGATGACTCCGCCCTTTTGCATATGAGCCATCCCTCGTTTAATCGCATCCGTTGCTATTACTTTATTCATCTCTTCATCTCCCAATTTATTTGATTTTTTACTATTTGTTCTTTAGTATAAAAATGAAGTGAATGTATTAAAAGTGTCAGTTTTATATAAAACGATGGGTTCAGAGAAAGTAGGAGACTAGATGGACAGGTTAGCCGTTGAATTAAATAGAGACAGTTCCATTCCAATGTACGAACAATTATACGCACATATTAAAGCAGAAATTACGGAAGGCAGACTGCTTTTCCAAACCAAGCTTCCCTCAAAACGTAAGTTAGCAGATGTCTTACATATAAGTTTAAACACAGTTGAAACAGCTTACGAACAGCTGACCGCTGAAGGCTACCTCGAGGTTATTCCACGTAAAGGCTATTTCGTGATGGCATCGGAAGATTTGGAATATATCGGGGCAAAAAGTACACTTCCCTTACAGACGAATCAACAAAAGAATTCAATTACTATTGATTTTCATCCTAGTCAGATTGACACAGAAAACTTTCCCTTTCAACAATGGCGAAAATATGCCAAAAATAGTATGCAAGAAGACCATCATGAATGGCTGCTGCTAGGGGACTCTCAAGGAGAAATAGAGCTGCGGCATGAAATCGCAGTATACCTTTACCATGCAAGAGGTGTAAAATGCAGTCCAGAGCAAATTATTGTTGGGGCTGGAATTGAGGTTCTTTTACAGCAGCTCGTTCTATTGTTAAATCCAACCACCATTTATGGTGTCGAAGATCCCGGATATCATCTGATACAGCAAATTTTAACTTGCTATAATCACCAAGTCTATCCACTCGCGGTAGATGAAGAAGGCCTTATCGTGAAAAATGTCGAGAACTCACCGATTAATATCGTTTATGTGACCCCTTCCCATCACTTTCCCTACGGAACCGTTTTGTCTGTTAACAGACGGACACAATTATTAAACTGGGCCAGCGGGCATACAGATCGATTTATTATTGAAGACGATTATGATAGTGAATTTCGATATACTGGTAAAGCAATTCCCTCCCTACAGAGCTTAGATAACACAGAGAAAGTCATCTACTTAGGATCGTTTTCAAAATCACTTATGCCATCCATTCGAATCAGCTATATGGTCCTGCCAAAACAGCTGCTCACTAGGCATCAGCAAAATCTCTCTTTCTACCACTCTACTGTTTCACGAATAGATCAACATATCTTAACGGAATTTATGAGAATGGGTGACTTCGAGAAACATTTGAATCGAATGCGTAAACTTTACCGTCGTAAGTTAGAAAGGGTATTAGCCTCAATTAAGCCCTATTCTTCTACGATCACAGTCATTGGTGAGCAATCGGGGCTTCATGTTGTATTAGCAGTTAACAATGGAATGACTGAAGACGCACTCGTCACAAAAGCTGCAGCAGCTGGATTTAAAATCTATCCAGTCTCGCTCTACTCAATGGTAAAACAGAACCTTTCACATCCACAAATCATTCTTGGCTTTGCTGGCATCCCAGAGACTAAACTAACAGAGGCACTGAATGGTTTATTAGAGAGCTGGGGGTTTTAACAGGATATGAACTCCTTATCGTTCAATGAACATAAAAAAGAGCTTGAAAGTACTTTCAAGCTCACATGATTATAAATTAAATCTTGTCGAAATTAGGTTAGCTACTTCTATCGCACTTAATTTAGTATTATTAATTTTTATGTAATTTTCTTTTTTTAATTCCCCGTCGAAGGAGTTCAATCTGTATTTTTTCATGGACTCCCTTAATTCATTTTCTGACCAATCTATGTTCCTTTTGGTAGGTTTGTGCTCAAGTCTGTGCGGACTTTTGTTTCGTTCTAGTCTCACATTCAGTTCAGATTCTAACTCAACGAAATAAATGGTTGCCCCTTTTGATTGGAAAATTTTACAGAGATCGTCTACATATTTCCAATCATCTGGTTGGTCAAATGCCCACACATAGGTAAATATCAAGCCTTTCAGCTCACTCTCAGAAACGGCTTTAAATATTTCTGTTCTAAATAAATCTGATAGTCTCCACATCTCAGGACTAAATTTGAAAAATGGTTCAAGTAATTCAATGGTCATGTGGTTGTGAAACAATCTCAAATCAGTTACCTTTTCTAATTCATGACCGACAGTCATTTTACCCACTGCTTGAGGTCCAAATAAGAGCACAAGTTTCATAGTTTACCTCCTGCTAATTACTTTGAGTAGAGACCTTTCCTACTCTCATCTCTCACATTATAACCTGCTTTTCCAATCATGATAAAAATCTTGGATAACTAAATGAATGGCATTTAGCGTAATTAATATTAAAAACAACATCATGACTGTCGCTATTTCCCCTGTAAAAAAGGCAATCATAGCAATACCAATTATCCAAACGAAAAACATAGGTGACTTCATATTCATAAAAAACTCTCCAATCTCAATTATAAATTCAGTTAAAGATTAATTCTCAGGAATTACCTTTTACGCACGGTCTCCTTTAAACTTACTTATGTAGTACATCACTACTGCAATGGATTGGATCGTTAACCCGCTAATTAAAAATAGATTGTGAGAATTACTATTTCCTATTTTAGTGAAACCAATCATTGAAAAAATTAACCCAAACAAATTTATATACCAAGCAATTTTCATCTTTTCTTTCCTCCAATCCTTCGAGCAACTCACTAATACTTAAGAAATCAATAAATCCTTAAATAAAATAGGAATGTCTTTCTCTTCTATCCTCGCAAGTTCTTTAAATGATACGCCTTGCTTTAGTAAGGTATTTACCAATTCCCATCCTACATAGTAAGCTTCTCTTTCCTGATTAGTCGTTCCCTTTCCAATCGTAAATTTATATACCGTTTCGGAAGAGTCATCATCCAGATACGGAAAAATCCCTTTAAAAATTTCTTCTTTCTTTCCCATACATGATGTTAACCAATCCTTTTTATGTTCAATATACCGTTCATCTTCTTCTCCTGGTACTAAGAATTTACTAACACGAGTGGCTAACCCTTCCTCCAAGATCGTGAGTGCAATTGTGCGCTGCCAGCCTAAAGTAAGATTTGCGGTTTTTGCATGGACAATATGTGTTAGTTCATGTACCAATAGGATTTCAGAGTTTCCGCTTTCAATGGGTAAACATAATGCATTCCGATTTTGATCAAAAGGAGCAACAAATGGATTATTGTCAAAAGCACCCACAAAATAAATAAGGACAAAATCCAAGCTGCTTTTACATCCTAAAAGCGTTTTCACTTCTTCCAGACGACTTTCTAACACCATCTGATTAGGTTCCCACTTTTGTATAAATTCAATATATTTTTGATATGTACCCCATGCATTCTCAAATAATGACTTAGCTAATTTCCGCCCATCTTCACCAGGAGGAATGGCAGCGAAGTTATAATGTTCTTCCCATAAAGCCCATCGATCTATCTTATTTATTCCAACTTGATTTGCTTTTTCGAAAAAGTTTAAGAACGTAGGAACTAAATTTATAACCTCAATCTTGTCGATAGTAGCACCTCTTTTCTGATGTATTCATTTTTATTCTGGATGATTATTTCTGTCCCTGCATTAGTCATTCAGAGTTATAAGATTATATTTTTCAGAAAGAGAATACCGTATACTAAAGCAACCATAATCACCATAAACAATCCAAAGATAAAAAATCCGTAGGTAAATCCTTTCATCATTGAAAATAGATCTAACGCTATGTTTTTATAAAAACTAAGTATCCTCTGCATACCCATCCCCTAAAATAATTAATTACTATATTTTACCACAAAATTTTTAATAAAAAATGCTATATTTGCAAAACTCTCTTGCTGAGTGAATGCTTCACTAATCCTTTAATTTCATTAACTTTTTCCTTAAAATATATAAGATCAAAGCTTTAGGAAAGTAATCCACATAAGAAGAATCCAACTTGTATCTGAGGGCTTTAAAAGGTAAGGAAACGAGGAGAAGTCTTTTCATTGTTTTTAAATTAATGATACACTTACATAGAGTTTTAAAGGAGGTTCATTAACATTTTCAGTACTATTGTCCACTACACATTTAACTTTATTATGTTTTTAATATTTTTCGTAATTATAGGTGCCCCAATTGTAAAGTTTATCATAAATAAATTTAAGCCCGATGATGTTCCTAATAACAAATAAGAGATTACAATATAGCCACAGCACTACTACTTGCTGTGGCTTTTTTAGTGTATAAGGCCTTCTTAAGATTTTACTCAATTGAAAATAATAGAGTAGAATCCCAAACAAATTAACAATCTAAATAAGGAAAGAGGAGAGTCACTGAAAAAAGAACAGCAATCATGGAAAATTGACCACTATTCTTTACTAACGGTTACACGAAGAACTAACTTATCTATTATTCTATTGTGACGGCAAGTTCTTTTATTAATAACGAGGGTGATCCACAGTTTCCGCCCATTTGGATGAAACAAAATTCTAAATCTGAACCGACTGCTTCAATTTTCTTTAACAGTTCAAAGAAGTTCCCCGCAATTGTCATTTGTTTAATCGCATGTTTAACGACACCGCCTTCAATAAACAATCCGCTTGCAGCCAAGGAAAAGTCTCCTGAAATGGTATTAGCACCAGAATGCAATCCTGAAAGACCTGTAATTAATATGCCTTCTTCTACTTTAGCTACCAAATTTCCTTCTCCTTCAGAAGGAATAATAAAGAAATTAGTAGGCGCAATTTCCGGGCTGCTGTTATAGGAGGATTTATACCCGTGACCGGTTGATTGTCTGTCTGCCTTTTTGGCTGTTTGTAGATTATAAAGCAAGGTTTTGAGCGTCCCCGATGACACAATCTCTCTGTATGAAGTCGCGACTCCCTCATCATCAAAGCTTCGGCAAGCAAGTCCTTGCTTTTCAAACGGATCATCGATAATACTCACTAAGGGGCTGGCAATACTTTTGCCTTCTTTATCTTTTAATAGAGACTGGCCCTTCTGAACATTTTCAGCAGAAAAAATACTTGAGTATGCGGTTAATAACAAAGCGGCAGCATCATGACGGATGACAACTGGATAATCCCCGCTTTTTAATGACTTTGCATCAAGTTGTGAAATTCCATCCTCAACAGCTGCACGGGCTAATTGTTCTGGAACTAAATCTGAAAAATCCTGTGTACTTTTAACAATAAATCCATTTTTAATTTGATTATTCTCTTTCACTACAACAGATAGAGCAATTAGAAAATCATTTTTTCGTTCGTTTAGTGAAAGTCCTTTACTGTTTAGTAATCCTCTTTCCACTTCACTACTTTGAATAACGAAGGTTTCAATTGCCGTTACTCGTTTATCAGCTTCAAATACAAACGGTTCTGTTGATTTTAACAGCGCAATTTTATCTACTATCGAAACTTGTGCCAGTTTTTCAGAAAAAAAGTCAGGCTGTTTGTAAAACTGACTGCCAGGGAAAATTTCTTCAGGTTCATCCGATTCAATTACTTCCGCGTTCTCCTTGGCCTCTTGTATTAGGTATGTAACCGAGTCTTCATCCATTTTTTCCGTAAAGGCAGATCCCATTTTTCCTTTGAATAGTCCACGAAAAGCAATCCCATATGTTTCTGAAGTATTATAAGAATCAATTTCTGTTTCAAAGAGGCTGCAGGCAAACTTCTCCTCCCGCACGTAAGCTAGCTCCATGTCAGCAAATCCGTGCTCACTACCAAAAGCAAATAATCGATCTTTAAAAGTTTGTAGATTCATCTTATTCTTCCCCCATTCTTCCGCCAACCGTCATTTCGCTCACACGAATCATTGGTTGTCCAACATTAACAGGAATACTGCCGCTTTCAGATCCGCACATTCCAGCACCATGACCAAGATGTTTTCCAACCATATCGACTAACTGAATCGTTTCCGGTCCATTTCCAATTAAGGTAGCCCCACGTAAAGGTTTACGGATTTTTCCGTTTTCAACTAAGTACGCTTCCATAACTGAAAAATTATAGTCTCCTGTTGCAGGATTCACCTGACCTCCGCCCATATATTTCGCATAGATCCCACGTTCGGTATTGCTAATAATCTCTTCATTAGTAGATTGACCAGGGGCAATATAGGTATTTGTCATTCGGGAAGTCGGTGCAAAGCGATAGGACTGACGTCTTCCTGAACCTGTCGAAGTCATTCCCATCCTCCTGCTGTTGAATTTATCAATTAAATAACCTGTAAGAATCCCATTTTCAATCAGGACATTTTTCCGAGCACGTTCACCTTCATCATCGATTGTGATTGATCCCCATTCATTAGCCAATGTTCCATCATCTATATACGTGACAAGATTGGATGCTACCTTTTCACCAATCCGGTTAGCAAAGACAGAATTATTTTTAGCAACAGATGTAGCCTCAAGTCCATGTCCACATGCTTCATGAAAAATAACACCACCGAATTCATTATCAATAATCACAGGGTATTTGCCACTCGGACAGTGCTCAGCACCAAGCATAGTGACTGCCATACGTGAAGCCTCAAAAGCATAATGTTCTAGATTTAGATTTTCAAAGAATTCAAACCCTTTAAAAGCACCTGGGCTGTATCCACCTGTCTGCATTTGAATTCCATCCGAGGCAATGGACTGGATAGATAGCCGGCTGCGGATACGCTGATCCTCGACAAAGGTACCCTCTGAGTTAGCAATCAGGACGTTTTGTTCGTCGTCGAACAATCTTATGGATACTTGTTCAATACTAGAATGGTAGTTCTTAGCCAATTCATACGTTTTCTTCATCACGTCTACCTTCCGTTTTTTTTCAACTTCTCTGGGATGAAGAAGAATTGGATGAAGAGATTCAATAGCTTGTCTTTCAAGAGAAGTTGGCTGAAGAATATGTTCACCTTTAATGGCCTGTGCGGCCTTTTTTGCCGCCTTAATCAGTCCCTCTCTGCTATCATCCGTTGTATACGTATACACACTTTGAAAATCCTTAAAAATTCGGATACCAATCCCAAATTCTCTTCCAGACAGACTTTTTTCCACTTGCCCGCCCTGAAGTGCTAATTGATTACTATAACGGTTTTCTACAAATACCTCAGAAAAGTCTCCTCCAGTAGATAGAGCTGCTTCAAGTACATCATCAATCACCGATTTTGCAAGCATCATAATCCCTCGTTTCCATTATATAAAAACTGAACATTCTAATTATATAACTTTTTTCATCCATTTAATACCAACTTAAGTGTTATGCTTACTCCTCCTTAAGACGGAAAAAAACCTGCAGGCACAACCTGCAGGTTTAGTCATTATTTACGCGTTGCTTCAGTAACGATTTCATAGGAATGAAGTCTTGCTGTCTGATCATAGATAGAACTATTAATCATCATTTCATCTGCTTGTGTGTCATCAAGGAACTTTTGCAACTGTTCTTTGACTTCAATAGGATTACCAATAATCGATGATTTAAGATTTTTTTCAACTGCCGCTTCTTCGTAAGGATTCCATCGTCCTTCCATCGTATCGACTGGCGGCGGCAGCTGACCTGGCGTGTTCCGAATTAAGCTGAGAAATTGCTGTTGATGAGAAGTAGCCAGTTTTTTCGCTTCTTCTGTTGTGTCAGCAGCAAAGACATTCATGCCAACCATGGCATACGGTTCTGAAAGAACGTCGGAAGGCTTAAAGTGATCGCGGTAAATAGCAAGTGCTGGAAGTGTATTTTCCGGTGAAAAATGGCTGGCAAACGCAAATGGAAGCCCTAAATTCGCCGCTAATCGTGCACTAAATCCGCTAGAACCAAGAAGCCAGATAGGAACCTTCTGCCCTTCACCTGGTATGGCACGGACTGCATTATGCTTAGAAGCTGGATCGAAATAGCTGCGCAATTCTTCTAATTGATGGGGGAAATCTTGACCTTGATTACGAATATCCCCTCGTAAAGCCATCGCAGTTCGCTGATCACTGCCTGGAGCACGCCCAAGACCAAGATCAATTCGGCCAGGATACATAGCTTCCAATGTTCCAAATTGCTCAGCAATAACTAATGAAGCATGGTTCGGTAACATGATACCGCCAGAACCAACACGAATTTTTGATGTTCCTGCAGCCAGATATCCAATAACGACGGAAGTGGCAGAGCTGGCTATTCCAGGCATGCTATGATGTTCCGCGACCCAATATCGATGATACCCGAGCTTTTCAACATGTTGTGCAAGGGTAAGTGAATTCTGAAAAGCAGTAGAAGCTGTACTGCCTTCTGTGATACTTGCTAAGTCTAAAACCGAATACTTGATTTCATGTAATTGTTTAGCAGCCATTCATTCCACTTCTTTCTAAAAGTAGTTACAAAGTATAAGGATGTTTAATAAAACAAGCTCCTTTTGAAGCCAATGATAGCTGAAAGCTAGAAATAATGCACTAAAGATGCTTCACATACATGCTCAGGCACCTATATCGAGAATCATCATGTCAATAAATCATTCCTATTTAGGCACAAGATAGTCACTAATTATTCTTTTTTTACCCTTCTATTTGAATTGTGGAAATTATGTGACAGCATCCCTTTTTATTTGTGAAATACTTCACAAAGTTATTGATTATAGTAAATAATGGATGTAAGATAAAGACATAGATAACGCGATATCTTTTACAAAACAAAGGGACTCATATTTTAATCAAATAGGGAAAGGAAGTTGATTTTCATGTTAAAC
>NZ_JBBODE010000004.1 GCF_038002765.1 Peribacillus sp. FSL H8-0477
TTATTACGCGCATGAACTTTTAATACGTCTTCACGTCCTCTTACATCAGGACGGCCAACCGTAATCTGGCGGTCAAAACGACCTGGACGCAATAACGCAGGGTCAAGAATATCAGAACGGTTTGTCGCTGCAATAATAATAATGCCTTCATTGCCTGCGAAACCATCCATCTCAACTAGCAATTGATTCAATGTTTGTTCCCGCTCATCATGACCTCCGCCTAAACCAGCACCACGCTGACGGCCGACTGCATCAATTTCATCAATGAAAATAATACATGGAGCATTCTTTTTCGCATTTTCAAACAAATCACGAACCCGGGATGCCCCGACTCCGACAAACATTTCAACAAAATCAGAACCACTGATAGAGAAGAATGGTGTTCCAGCTTCACCAGCTACCGCTCTTGCTAAAAGCGTTTTACCTGTTCCTGGAGGACCTACAAGCAAGACCCCTTTTGGAATACGTGCACCAAGTTCAACAAACTTACGCGGATCTTTCAAGAACTCAACTACCTCAACGAGTTCTTGCTTTTCTTCATCAGCACCAGCTACATCGTTGAAACGGACCTTTTTCTTGTTGTCATCGTATAATTTGGCTTTACTTTTGCCAAAGTTCATGACACGTCCGCCACCGCCGCCTTGTGCTTGATTAAGTAAGAAGAAGAACAGAATGAAGATGATAACAAAAGGTATAATGGAAGTGAAGAATGTTACCCAGCCGCTTGTTTCTTTAGCTGGAAGCACCTCCAATTTCACATCATTTTTATCAACAGCTTCTTGAATACGTGTTTGATTGCTCTCGCTGTCAGTAATGTACGTCAAGAAAGATTCTTTCTCTTTCGACCCTTTCAACTGACCCTTAACTTCGTATACATACCTCTCGGGCTGCATCGATAAGGAGGCTATCTTTCCAGTCTCCAAACTTTGGTAAAAATCATCTTGAGTTATATTCTTAGCAGGTTCATTGTTATTGTTAAAGATGCTCACAATACCGATAATCACTAAGAAAATGAGTAAATAAAATATTGTATTACGGAAGATCCGATTCATCCCTTACCTCCTCCCACGAAAAAACAAACTATAGTAATAAATAGTATCATAGTAAATAATTGAAAGACAATTTTTAGAACTACATTTTATTGTTACCGTATTTACATGATACTAATCTGTTTGTCATCGTTATTTTGTAGTATAAATTTCTGGTTTTAAAACACCAATGTACGGCAGATTACGGTATCTCTCTGCAAAATCCAGACCATAACCCACTACGAAAGCATCGGGTACAATAAAGCCAGTATAATCCGGCTTGATATCGACTTTTCTGCCAGTCGGTTTATCTAACAACGTAACAATTTTTATGCTCTTTGCTTTTCTATAACGGAATAATTCAACCAGGTAACTTAACGTCAGACCGCTGTCGATAATATCTTCTATGATTAGTACGTCTCGGCCTTCTACAGAAGTATTTAAATCTTTAATGATTTTTACTTCACCGGAAGAAACCGTAGAATTACCATAGCTGGATACATCCATGAAATCCATTTCTAAATGTTCATCGATGCGTTTTAATAAGTCAGCCATAAATGGCAATGCACCTTTTAAAACTCCAATCACCAGCGGAAAACTATCACTATAATCTTTCTCCAGCTGTGCTGCTAACTCTTTTATTTTACCTTGAATTTCTTCCTCAGTAATTAACACTTTTTCAATGTCATTTTGCATCGTCATTGTAATTGTTTGCCCCCCAAGAAGATTTAAGCTTTTTTATATTCTAAATAAATGAAAGACGTTTCATTTTGAGTATGTTCAGACTCAAGCACCGATTTTTTCAAACCAGGGAGCCAAACAATTTCCCCTGCTTGATCAACCACGACCGGCCAGGTAGTACGTTCCTGCCTGGGAATTTTTTTATCAATAAATATTCCTTTAAGCTTCTTCGTTCCTCCAAGTCCTTTTATAGTCATTCGGTCACCATTTATCCGTGTACGTGCGGTAAGCGGAAGACTAACTGACGAAGCAGATAATAGAAAAGTATGGTTTCCATTTAATACGGAAATTTCATCTTTTATATAATGTGCTTTAATTATATATCCATTCGGAAGAATTGTCTCACCTGGAACAGCTAACTTGATGGAATACTCCGGGCTTTCATTAGTAAAAAACCGAAAAATACCTTTTTGGTATGATTTCTCAACGATAAGTCCGTCAGGGAGATGCAGTTCAGCAGATGGATGAGGATTAGTGAATAACGTTAAAAGCTGGTCTATATGTACAGCTGAAAGCGATGAAGGTCTCTTAATATAAAGATAATTTAATATTAGATGAATCATTCTTCTTTGTAAAGGTTTTGGTACCATCAATAATCTCTCAAGATCTATTACTGAGCCGTCCATTTTCTTCTCAAGCCAGATACCATTGAGTTCCCTAGTGGCAAGTGACTGCAAGTAGACTTCATCGTCTGTTAATTCCTCACTAAATCGTTGAAAGTGCTCATGGACATTTGGATTTTCTTTTTTTAGAAAAGGCAGCACCACATGTCGAAATCTATTACGGAGATAATCGTTTTTCTCATTACTCGGGTCCATTCTCGGATCTAACCCATGCTGTTTCGCATACGTTTCGATTTCAGAACGAGATACACATAACAAAGGTCTTGCGATGGAGCCAGAAGCAAACGGTCGTTTAACAGGGATTCCCGCTCGAGCCTTCTCTGCAGAACCTCTCGTCAGTCTCATTAACATGGTCTCCACTTGATCATCTCCATGGTGCCCCAATACCAACACATCCAGATGATGTTTTTCCATAACCTCTTGAAAGAATGCATACCTTAGATTCCTAGCAGCAAGTTGCGTGCTCTCACCCGACTCATTCATATATGCTGTCACATCTATTTGCTTACCTTCAAAAGGAATGTCCCACTCCTTACATGTCTTTTCAACAAATAAGTAGTCATCAAACGATTCTTTCCCTCGAAACATATGATCTACATGTGCACAAACAATCTGACACTTGAATAATTCCTGCCATGATTTAAGAAGATGTAATAAGACCAAAGAATCTGGTCCTCCTGAAACCCCTACAAGGATGTGAGAACCTTCTCGGATTAGCTGATGTGTCTCGATATACTCTATAACTTTTCGTTCAAACATATTATTACCTTCTTTGGTCAAGCTCTTTAGAGCTTATTCTTATCTACGTAATACCATCGAATTAGTTTCACTTTAATCCATTCTTTACTAACTATATCATAAGAATTGACCGTATATATAGAGGACATATAAGAAACAAACAATTGAAACGAGCAGCATTGTCTCAATCAGGCCGCCTCTTCTTCTCTGTACTCTCCCCCTTTTTTTAGTGTGTTTTCTCGTTCTCGTTACAGGAGATTTTTGAGATGATGGAGTTCGAGGTGCCGGTTGTTTTTTTTGATTCTGTAAAATTTCAACAAGATCACTTCTCATCTCTTCCGCACTATTGTAAGTTCCTGATAATGCTTTTTGAAGCAAAGTTCGATATAGAGCCAACTCTTTTTTCTGTTTGATCATCTCAACAAGTTGTTTGTAGCCGTCTCCATTTTTAGAAACCCGTACAGGGTAATAAGCATTAATAAAAATCATTGCTACTGCAAATAAATCATAACTGGGCTCAGCCGAACGAGATCCCAGCCCCCAATATCCACGATCAAAGAATTCAGTAAATTCTTTAATGGAACGTCCTATCAATGTCGTACCTCCCACATCAATACAACGAATGGTACAAGAAGGCATCGTAACAATTAGATTTTCCGGCTTTAGGTCTCCAAAGACCCAGCCTTGCTTATGAAGCGAGACAAGACTCGTCAGCAATTGAAGCATTAGAACTCCTGTCCATGAAGGACCTTTCCGATGAATAAATTCGAGAAATCCATCACCTATTATGTATTCCATTGCATAAAAAGATAGAATGCCTTTATTCTTCACCCAATCATCTGCCTCTAATAAAGAAGGCCCAAGGGCAGACCCCTGGACCTTAGAAAAGGCTTTAAGAATGTTCATCTCCGATATAATCGAGACACCGTTATCGCTTATTTTTAAAGCAACATGCTTATTATTACTTTCAGCAAGATACACAATCCCGTTTGCCCCCTGCCCGAGCTCCTTAATGATGGTATAGGTGTTTTTATTCCATTTCCCTGTAATCTTGCTTCCTGGCAGCAGATTACATTGATTCCTCAAAGTATTGTTCATCATCATTCGATAACAATCCCCTTAATGAACGTTTTTTATTAAAAAAAGCAACAGCTTCTTCAATAG
The DNA here is from genome assembly GCF_038002765.1 of Peribacillus sp. FSL H8-0477. Taxonomy (NCBI): domain Bacteria; kingdom Bacillati; phylum Bacillota; class Bacilli; order Caryophanales; family Bacillaceae; genus Peribacillus; species Peribacillus sp. FSL H8-0477. Next base: position 4,295 of record NZ_JBBODE010000004.1, read on the forward strand.
CTGGTCCAGTTGGTGTAATACCTCCTGTTGTAAGCTTAGGGAATATTTTTGTCAGCACCTCAAGCTTTGGTGTCCAATCAACTAGTTTCTCGACATCATTTTTTTTACCTGGGAAAGCAAAAACTGAAAATTGGTTATCTCCTTGCCTTGCGTTCATACTCAAAGATAAATCAAGTAAAGAATCTTTCACGATTTCAAGCTTATGTTTCATACTTGCACTCGTATCAACAAGGATGAGCACTTCAAGTTTACTTGTCTCTCCTAACTCATCAACAACCTCCATTACTTCACCACGTTTATCGGGAGGCAAATCCTCCATTGTTGTTGAGCTTCCTAAAATCTGTTGAAGTTCTCGATTAATGACCCCTTGAATCGTTTGCGTCATCGCTTTTCGTGTCACCATCTGCACCGTTTGAGAAAGCTGCTGTGCATAAACAATTTGACTAGCGCCGCCTCCTGAACGCGCAATAGCCTGTATTTCATTCATTCCCTTTTCATCAATCACATCATTTTCCATAACTCCAATCACATTCACTGTGATTCCTTGTTCATAGGCTCGTGCAGCCATAAAGGCGGGATCAGTTCCCTGGTTTGAACAGCCATCTGTAAGCAATAAAATTTGCCTTAATGTACCTGGTTTCATTGTCAATCTCCCCTCTATGAATTTGTTACCATCTTTGACTTAAAAAAAGGGATTTATACGTTAAGAGACTGAAACTTTCAGGCTCGTTTTCGTTTAGGCTGAACAGGGATAGACGCCCATTTTGGTGTATTATGCATGATTTTTGTCACTACAATAGTCATATCATCATCGATCATCCCTTTTACTCGAATCACCTCTTCAAGGATCAGGTCAGCTACTTCCTGAGGGTCCTCTGTCTCAAACTCTTTAATTTTTCGCTTGAGCCAAAATTCTACGTTTTCGATGTGTGTGGGTCCTTCAAACACTCCATCGCTCATCATAATTAATAAATCTCCTGCCTTTAAATCCTCGCTTACCACATCAACCTCGAATTCCGGGATGATTCCCATTGGCAGGCTGCTGCTCTCTATCTTTATAATTTTTTCTCCTCTCTTAATAAAACTTGGAATCGAGCAGACTTTTAAAAACTTTGCTTTCGCATCTTGAAGATCGATCATGGCTAAGTCTAAAGTCGAAAAGATCTCATCTGTCGTTCGAAGTGACAGCACCGAATTCACCGACTTAATCGCAATTTTCTCCTCGATTCCTGACATTAAGAACTTCTGAAGCAAGGAAAGCGTTTCTGTGCTCTCAAGATGAGCACGTTCACCATTCCCCATCCCATCACTAATTGCTACCGCATATTTTCCGATCCCCAAGTCCATCGTTGTAAAGCTATCACCTGAAACCAGTCCTCCACCTTTCGCCGCATGTGAAACCCCCGTTTCAACAGTGAATTTCTTAGCTGATCGCAGCACCACCACACATTGTCCTCCCGGGAAAGTCGTACATTGTTCAGAATGTACAATGATCGTCTCGCCAAGGATATCGGATAACATTGGTGCGATTAGCTTTTCACACTCTCCCCTTCCCTGACAGTCCGGGATACTCATCTCTATATCCACGCCGCCTTGTTCAAGACTATAAATATCAATATTTCCAATTTGTAATCCGAAGTTTTCCAACGCCTCAAGAATGACCTCTTCCTGTTGGTGATGATTCTCCCGCTCTCGTCTTATTTCTTTAGCGAAATCCTCCATTACAGCAGAAACTCCTCTTAACTGGTCAGCAACCAACTTTCTGCTTTCATGAACCTGACGTTTTAAACGTTGATTGGCTTGAAAGAAATTTAATTCTTGAGAAATAGCAGCGATCACTTGCGGACTGCGTGTACAATACTTCCCCCACTCCTTAGTGGTATGTGAAGATAACTGCCCGTCATTATCATTTAATTCATGCATAATTTCCTGCATACTGTCATAGGTTGTATGAAAATTATTTGTCCAGCACTGTTCTTTTTTGAAACACATTTGACAGGTTTTTTCGGTAACATTGCTCAGGAAATAATCAAGTTCCTTTTCATCCTCCTCTGCTTTACTGCTTTCATCTATATGTGAAAAGCTCTCAGAAAGAGCTCCGAATACATGTGAAAACTGCGAGACCCGCTGTGCAGTTACATCCCTGACTTTCCTCATATATTGCTGCTGCTCATTGGTATGCTCATTCGTTCCTGGAATATGCTTAGCAATCCTCCCTAATAATGCGGTGGGTGTTAGTGCAAATAAAAGGATAGCAGCAAAGGATTCATACACCGTTATCATAATATTATTGGTACCCTCTCCATATAGGCCCATTAATAACGTTGCAATAAGTAAACCAATTGAAACTCCAATCTTTTTCCCCTCTTTTAATAAGCCGCCCAATAACCCCGAGAAAGCCAACAGGCTCATCTGGTACATACTTGTGACACTTGCTAAACTGAAAATCAATCCAGTAACCACCCCTACAGTTGAACCGATCGCTGCTCCCCCCGCTAATCCAAAGAGTAAAACCAGATAACGAGACAGTATATGTTCGATTGATAATCCATACGCCGCCCAGCCAATGGTACCTGTCATGACGGATGCTAAAAGAATAATCACACTGACAATTTCCTCCGTTTTAAGCGCTTGAGTTTTAATACGAACTGTCATTAAGGGAATACACTGAATAAAAATCAGCGTGAGAATTAAGGCAAGGCCCGCTTCTACTGCAATCATCATGCCGCTGTATATGTTTACACTGCGGAACATAATGTATTGCCTAGCTAGATCTGCGAGACCAAGAGATAACAACACATAAACTGCCATTGTTTTAAATTGAGACTCAATAGCAGGAGTCTTGATTTTATTTAAAAGTAATAAGATAAAGGCGGCAGCAAATAATGTTACCCCACTAACAATGGAATTTGTAAACGCTCCAACCAGAAGACCCACCAATGCCAATGGCGCATGTTCACGACGCATTAGAAACACAGCTGCAAAAAAAGGTAAACCAAACGGAGACAGTTGTGACAGGATTAACGCTCTTCCTAACAGAAACCCAATCAATGCCAAAAACAATCCTCGTTTAAAAAAGATATCCTCCAGTTTCATCTGTATGGCAGGGATCCAATTAACGCCGGCAGCTCGTCCCCCCTGAAGACGAGCATTGACAATCGGTTCGACTAAATTCCTTTCAACTCTGGCCATCTATGGAACACTCCCATCTATTTTGTAGTCCATGCTCATCATTATAGAGAGGACTCAATCAGGAATTTGTCAGAATTTTATAATCTTTATAAAAAATGTTCGACGTGTTTCATGGCAAACATTCATATCTATACAGAATTTGAACAAAACTTTTCATTTAACCAGAAATAAAGGAGAAAGAGACCCGTTTTAAAGGGATTTTTTAGCCTATTATCGTGGTTTAAAATTAGAATAAATTACCTCTACTTAAAATCCGACAAAAATCAAGATTTCTTGTTGACATTACGAACAATTGTATGTAAGATATAACTTGTGCTTCAAGCATATGGCGGCGTAGCTCAGCTGGCTAGAGCGTACGGTTCATACCCGTGAGGTCGGGGGTTCGATCCCCTCTGCCGCTATTTTTCTTGGCCCCTTGGTCAAGCGGTTAAGACACCGCCCTTTCACGGCGGTAACACGGGTTCGAATCCCGTAGGGGTCATAACATGAAAAGTGGAAGCAGCCCGTTTAGCTCACGAAGGAAATAGGGAGAGGACCAAAAGGCGTTGTTTGCCTTTTGAGGACTCTCATCTTTTCCACAGTGAGTTGGCTGCTGCAACTAGACAATATGAAAAGCGAAAGCGTCTTGGTTAGATCCCGAAGCAAATAGGGATTGAACCTAAAGGCGCTTTTTGCTTTTAGGGGCAATCATCTTTTGCACAGGAATCTAGACGCTGGAGCTAGACAACATGAAAAGCGAAAGCAGCCCGTTTAGCTCACGAAGGAAATAGGGAGAGGACCAAAAGGCGCTGTTTGCCTTTTGAGGACTTTCATCTTTTCCACAGTGAGCTGGCTGCAACATGAAAAGCAAAAGCGTCTTGGGTACATCCCAAGACGCTTTTTTTGTTTCCTTTTAAAAAGAAGATCTTCTCACCTATGGAGGAAACCTTCTTTTTTATTTTGTTGTAAAAATAGCTCATAAATGTGCTTAATCCCGGCTGAAGCTAAAACCATAACCCTTAGAGTATGGTTTTAGCCCAAAATAAAAAGCAAGCACAGTTACTGGGCCTGCTTTACATATACGAGAGTTTTTCAGCCATTTTCAGCAGCAATTCAGCCGCGTCTTCCCCCTCTGCCTCCGCGCTTTGTTTCGGTGTTTCGCTTGAGAGAGGTTAAGAGGTCTTCACTATCCTTCAGAAATCGAGTCATTTTCTGCTCGAAATTTTCTTTTGGCTGGGAAAGTGTTTTTGAGCGGCTATCTTTAGGGCGAGTGTCATTTCCTCTCCCTTGTCCTTGTCGTGGTCTCGGGGAATAAGAAGATGTCTTCTCTTCTGGTTTGTCTATTGCTTTCTTGATTGACAGCCCAATCTTTCCGTCTTTCTCAACATTGAGTACCTTAACCTCGACTTGGTCACCAATCTTAAGATAATCGTTTATATCTTTCACATATTTATCAGCTACCTCACTGATATGAACAAGACCAGTTGAACCCCCAGAGAGCTCTACAAACGCACCAAATTTAGTTATTCCCGTTACTTTCCCTTGTACTTTGCTGCCTACTTCGATTGACATAAAAAATTTTTTCCTCCCTTTAAATGGTAAATATTACTTCTTTATCATATACATAAAGGAAAAAATTAGTGTCAATCTTCGCTATTGTCTTGATCCTTTTTTGGGAGATTAAAGATCACTTCGCCCTTGTCTGATAAGAAATAGTCACGTCTTGCTAATTTTGCTATATACTCGTCATCATTTAACTTTACAATTTCTTCTTGTAGGAGTGTTTCCTGCTTCTTTAACTTAGACAGCTTTTCATCAAACTCCTGCTTTTGTTCTGTTTTTTGCTCGATCGCACCTGCTTGAGTGATTAGTGTAGGAATACCCAGAATTAAAATAATGGCAGCACAGACCGCATAAAGACTAAGGCGTCGAACCAGTCCACGCTTCTTTTTTTCTCCATTTTGTACTTTCTTTTCTTGTTGATAGACATATGGATTATCCATCTTAGCCACTTTCTTTTTCCGTAGGCTGCTCATAAATCTCAACTCCCCTTATTTCCGAATCCTCTTCACGATACTATTAAGTACATTCTTTAATTTCGTAAAAAGTCCTGTAATTTTATTATAAATCTTTACGACGAATAATTTAAGTTTTTTCGGCAATTTATTCCAAAATATTTCAAATAACCAAAAAACCGGCTTTAAAAAGACAAGTAAAATGGATAAAACCACCTTGAAAATCCATCTAAAAATGGAAAACACTAGTTTTGCTATACCTACTAGTAGTAATATTGAACTAGTTATTATCCATTTTATAGGTGAAAAAATCAGAGTTTGTACTATTTTATTGAATAGTCGAACTGTTTTAATAAATGAATCAATACCTAACTCAAGCATTTTCTTGTAAATCGTTTTAAAAAGGGCTTGATAAGCAGCAAACCCACATAATAAGGCTAAGAAAAGATACAGGCGGAGCTCGCCTTCATTCACCAGAAATAATACATAAAAAATAATCAGTCCTTGGATCAGCCAAAATAAAAAGTCATTAATAAAGATTAACCAGGCTCTACTGCTGGACCGTTTAAGAAAACGGGTATACGTATCAAGGGCAGCACCAAAATAGCTGCCCATGCCAATCATAGCGAGAAGAGTATAAAACTGTGTGGTAAGTGTCATTTGAACAACTTGCCAAAGAAACCTTTAGCTTTCTCCCCTGTATGCTCATCCAAATAAACTAAATCATCAATTTTCCCTTTAATCGAGACAATCCCTTTATCCACATCAAGGTTTTTCATTTGTAGGTTGTGGCCTCTTATAGACAAGAAGCCCATAGAAGTTTCCAGTAGAAATTCTTCATTATCAAAGCTTTCAACCTGTTTTACTCCGGTAATATCGAGAAGACGTCGTCCACGCATGATAACATCGTGTTCTTGTACGGTACCTTTTGACGTATGTTGGATTGGTTCTTGAAATTGGCTCATTTTTCATCCCTCACAATAACACATTTTGTACAAGTTTATGTGCGGGATGCACGTTTTAGAACCAGCTGCTGATCATTCTCCTCCGAGCTTTTCTTCCTTTAATACGGTAAACATATCAGCAGCATCTTCTTTTCTCGTCATTTCTTGAATTTTATCAATTCGAACCGTTACTCTTTTCTGCCCAAAAAGAATCGCAAGTTCATCATTTTCTTTAACTGTAGAACTGGCCTTAGCCTGTATTCCATTAATTGAGATACGTCCTTTATCTGCTACTTCCTTTGCAAGTGTTCTCCGCTTAATCAAACGTGATACCTTTAAGAATTTATCAAGTCGCATCGGCATTTTTCATTTCTCCTTTTATAGACCCTTTATTTTTGCTTCATTCCAAAACCCATCTAATTCCTCCAAGTTATAGTCGGAGAATTCTTTATTACTTTCTCTTACGCGGTCTTCTATGTAGGTAAACCGGCGGTAAAACTTTTGATTAGCTGCGTAAACTGCCTCATCTGCTTGAATGTTATAAAAGCGTAATACATTCACAATCGCAAATAATAGATCGCCTAATTCATCCTTCATTCGACTCTTATCTACTTCGTCTGTCATTTCCTGTTCAACTTCTACTATTTCTTCTTTTACCTTTTTCCAAGCTTCAGAAACCTCATCCCAATCAAAACCTACTTTTGCGGCACGTTTTTGGTATTCATAGGCCCGAATTAAATTAGGCACCGATTTGCCCACATCATCAAGCAATGAACTTTCCTTATCGGGATCACTCGTTTCTTTTTCGAGTTGTTTTATTTTTTGCCAATTGACGAGTACTTCTTCTTCCGTCTCTGCTTGAACATCGCCAAAAACATGAGGGTGACGTCGAACCATCTTAGATGAAATAGACTCTAGTACATCATCAATCGTGAACATTCCCTCGTCTTCACCAATCTGAGCATGAAGCATGACTTGTAACAAGACATCACCCAGTTCACCAATCATTCCTTCATCGTCTTCTTCATCTATCGCATCAATTAATTCATAGGCTTCTTCAATTAAGTAAGTCTTTAGACTTTGGTGCGTCTGTTTCTTATCCCATGGGCAGCCATCTGGTCCACGTAGTTGAGCAATGATAGTCCGTAGTGTATTAAATTCACGGTATTGTTGGGCAGTTTCTTTAACTGGTGGTACATAGACGCTCGTGAGATTGCTAAGCTCCATCTGACGATCTAATTCGAATAAAGGTAGTTTAACGATTGACTCCCCTTCACTGCCTGCAGCGGTGACGATATAGACTTCATGATCATAAGGTAACTTTTCCATTAAGGTCAATTTCACATCGGATGCAACAAACGCATCGTACACTTGACCAATGATCATATGCTGAGTAATATGCAGCTCATCTTTCCTCAGAGCTGTTCCATCGAGCAGCTGGAACCCATCTATTGGATCAATTTGTACAGCAAGGAATAACGGATCTAAAAAGCTTTGACCACCTTCTACTTTAACAGCAATCCCCTTTTCTTTCCCTTTTTCAAGAAGCAGCTGAACAGTCTTCTCTGCTACCATTGGATGACCTGGTACAGCGTATAAAACGGTCTCCTTTTCTGCTAATTGTATAAGAGTGTCTGAAATTTCTTCATATACTTGTTCAAATTGATCATGCTTTTCATAGACAGAATCAAAGCTGCTCCACGTCATTCCTTCTGCTGATAATTCAGCTATTACTGGATGATCTAATGTACGGACATAGCAAAAACCTGCTGATGTAAGTTTTTTATAAATACCAAGGGGAAGCTGATTTAAATCACCTGCACCAAGGCCAATAATCGTAATTTCTGATGTCATTTTTCTACTTAGCTCCTTCTTTTCTATCTCTAATCAACACAGCGAGCTTATTTCCAGCGGGTACTAAAGAGAGTTCCTCTTTAGTATATAATCCCGACCGCAGAATAAATGCGCCATAAATAACAACACCAATCATCACACCTGTTAAAGTGTGAATGGTGGAGAGCATCCTCCCCATCCCAAAGGTCAAATACAGGAAAGCAAATAGTTTATTATATATGTACAGGATACCTGACATAAGAGCCGCACCCAAATAAATGATTCCTGCATCGCGTAACAAAACAATCGGCTGCTTCATTACCTTCCTCAGTACCGAATAAAAAAGCATAGACATGATAAAAAAAGAACCAATTGTTGCCCATGCAGCACCAACAATCTGCCAATGGGGAATAAGTGCTTGATTGAGTATTAATTTAAAGACCAACCCTGCAGTCACAATAAGAATTGAAACCCTAGCCCTACCAATACTTTGCAGGATAGCTGCTTTAGTAATGATTAACGACGTAAATACAATAGACAAGGCTAATATTGCTAGTGTTCCCGAACCCTCGCTGTCTGTAAACAGCATTCTATTGACCGGATTAATCAAACATATTAATCCCACGGCTGCAGGAACTCCGATACTTGCACTTATTCGCAAAGCAAGCTTGGTTTTCGTATGCAGCTCAGTCAGTTCTCCTCTCGAGAGGTAGCTTGAAATGAGCGGAACCATAGAAAGAGATAAAGCATTAGCCACTACTGTCCCTAATTGAATCAAGGGCTGGCCTCGATCATATACTCCTTTTAGTTCTTTCGCCAGCGTACTCGTAATCCCAGATTCGCGAAGCAAAGCATATAAGTTCAGTGAATCAATTAACTGTACTAGAACGAGAATTAAACTAGTTAGACAAAAAGCCAGGCCTTGAGCAAATAAAGCTTTGGTTATCAACCAAAAATGAGTGGCCTTTACCATCACTCTACCAGGCTGATTCCACTCTTTTCGAATCACTACAAACCCTAAAAGCAAGACCAGACTCGCGAAGCCTCCCGTAATCGATCCGCTCACTGCCCCTGCACCTGCTGCATATAGAGAATATCCTTGATTGACTAAGAAAAAGGACATAATTAAGATAGTGCCAACACGAACCACTTGTTCAACCACCTGTGAAACAGCGGTTGGAATCATATCCTGCTTTCCCTGATAAAAACCACGGATGAGCGCACTAGCAGGCATTAACAAAAATGAAAAAGATACTAAACGAAGCAGTGGGGCAAGCTCACTATCACCCATGATCGATGCTACCCGCTCTGCACCAGTATATAAAGCGCTAAATAATACTAAACCCAATACACTCAACAAAATACCTGCTGTAAACAGAATATCTTTAACCGATATACTTGAGTCCCCTTGATTTCGTTCGGCAATTAACTTCGAAATAACCATAGGAAACCCAATCGTTGCTAAGGTAAACGCGATCCCATAAAACGGATATACCTGCTGATAAATATAAAACCCAATATCCCCAACAATATTTTGATAGGGAATCCGGTACACAGCACTCAGCAGCTTTACAAAAATGCCCGCAATACTTAAAATCAACGCACCCTTCACAAGCATCTTCGATGACTCCAAAGGCCCCACAGCCATACACGACCCCTTCCAAACATATGTAAAAATATTATAACATAACAAGAAAAGCGCAGGTGCCCTGTTCAGCCCCTGAAGCAAATAGGGAGGGACCCGAAAGGCGGTTTGTGCCTTTTGAGGGCGCTCATCTTTTGCACAAGGGGCTAGGGCACCGGAGCTAGACAACATGAAAAGCGCAGGCAGCCCGTTCAGCTGGCGAAGGAAATAGGGAGAGGACCAAAAGGCGTTCCTTGCCTTTTGAGGACTCTCATCTTTTCCACAGGCAGTTGGGCTGCCGGAGCTAGACAGCAAGAAAAGCGCAGGTGCCCTGTTCAGCCCCTGAAGCAAATAGGGAGAGACCCGAAAGGCGGTTTGTGCCTTTTGAGGGCGCTCATCTTTTGCACAAGGGGCTAGGGCACCGGAGCTAGACAACATGAAAAGCGGAAGCGCCTGGTCAGCTCTGACAGGCATAAGAACAGCCTCGACGCAGGGCGATTTTCCCTGCATAGAGGCTGGGCTTATGACCCGAAGAGCTAGGCGCTGAAGCTAGACAACAAGAAAAGCGCAGGCAGCCCGTTCAGCTGACGAAGGAAATAGGGAGAAGACCAAAAGGCGCTCCTTGCCTTTTGAGGACTCTCATCTTTTCCACAGGCAGTTGGGCTGCCGGAGCTAGACAACAAGAAAAGCGCAGGTGCCCTGTTCAGCCCCTGAAGCAAATAGGGAGAGGACCAAAAGGCGGTTTGTGCCTTTTGAGGGCGCTCATCTTTTGCACAAGGGGCTAGGGCACGAAGCTAGACAGCAAGAAAAGCGGAAGCGCCTGGGCAGCTCCGACAGGCATATAGGCTGGGTTTATGACCCGAAGAGGAAGGGCAATTAAGAATGCCATTTCCTACGCAGAGCCATCCTATGGGCTTGTACAAAAAAAGACAGCCCATCGGCTGTCTTTTAAAGAATGATTTTATGAATCCATTTGGCGGGCTAAGAAGCTTGCTGCTGTTTCTACTGCTTTTTGTTCCACTTCTCCTAAGATTGATTCTTTGGAGAAGATAACAACAGCTCCGATTGGATCACCGTTGGCGACGATTGGTGCAATTGTATAGGATTGTACCTCTTCGTCTACCGAATCAACAAGTGAGATGGTGCCTTTTGTCTTTTCGATAACGGAGTGGCGGTCCTCCATAAGTTTTTCAAGAAGGTCGCCTACACTTTTGTTCATAAAGTCTTTTTTCGAGCCGCCAGCTACGGCGATATATGTGTCACGATCACAAATAAGTACAGGGTTTCCTAAGCTGTCAAAAATAGCTTCTGCATATTCTCTAGCAAAATCACCTAATTCACTTATTGGTGAGTATTTTTTTAAAATGACTTCTCCATCTCTATCTACGAAGATTTCTAATGGGTCTCCTTCACGAATACGCAATGTTCTGCGGATTTCTTTTGGGATAACGACCCTGCCTAAATCATCAATTCGGCGCACTATTCCAGTTGCTTTCATCTTGTGTTGCCTCACTTTCATCAAATTGATTTTTTCGATAATGAAGGGGTTTCTGTAAAAATCATTATCAGTATTTTCATTAGTATTTTTCTAATGGTAAGTTCTATGCATTTTGAAAAAATATTTCTTTTTAGACAGGAGAAAAGCTCGTTTTACTAATGGCTTTTACTGAGATTGCTTTTCTCTTTTTACATTTTGCAATCCTTTAACCAGTTCAAATAAAATCTTCAGCCATTTTTCATCAGCGACTCCCTTGATGTGTAAAACCAGTTTCATTTTGCTTCCTTCCATCCCAAGACCAACCATCCGTCCGAACTTCGAACCTAATTGGAAAATCTTTTGACCATCTATATGTGCACTTGTTTTTTCTGAGATAAGGATGGAAATCTCCTGCTTAGCTTGTTTAATTCCTTCGATGCCTGCCTTACGAGCATACACTTTCATTTCTGCAATTAAAAATAAATAGGTGATTTCTTGAGGATAGTCGCCAAATCTGTCTACCATTTCTTCCTGCAGTTCTTCTAGTTCTTCTAAAGTCGTAATGCCTCTAAAGCGTTTGTACATCTCGATCTTCTGGTGCCCATCAGACAGATAAGTATCTGGAATATAGGCATCTACCTCGATATCCATCTCGAGAGCAGGAGTTACATCTACCGGTTTTTTATTACGTCTTTCTTCTACTGCTTCCTGCAACATTTGGGAATACAGGTCGAATCCTACTGAATCAATAAAGCCATGCTGCTCAGCACCAAGAATATTTCCGGCACCCCGTATCGACAAATCTCGCATAGCAATTTTAAATCCGGATCCAAGCTCAGTAAATTCTTTTATGGATTGCAGCCGTTTTTCAGCTACCTCAGTTAGTACTTTATCCTTTTGATAGGTGAAAAATGCATACGCTACTCGATTAGACCGTCCTACGCGCCCACGCAGCTGATAAAGTTGTGATAGACCCATTTTATCTGCATTATCCACAATCAATGTATTCACATTCGGGATATCTACACCTGTTTCAATGATGGTCGTACTTACCAACACATCATATTCACCTTCAAGAAAACCTAGCATTACTGCTTCGAGTTCTTGCTCCGACATTTGACCATGAGCAAAAATGACACGTGCTTCCGGTACAAGCATGGAAATTTCTTCTGCTTTTCTTGCTATATCCTCTACCCGGTTGTATAAAAAGTAAACCTGTCCGCCCCTTGCCAATTCTCTTTCTATCGCTTCTCGTGCTAATGCTCCGTTGTACTCCATTACATATGTTTGTACAGGAAATCTGTTCTCAGGAGGAGTCTCAATAACAGATAGATCACGTACGCCAAGCATCGACATATGAAGAGTTCTCGGAATTGGGGTGGCCGTTAAGGTCAGTACATCTATGTTTGTTTTCAATTGTTTGATTTTTTCTTTATGTGTAACACCGAAACGCTGTTCCTCATCAATAATGAGGAAACCAAGATCGCGGTAAATGATATCTTTGGATAATATCCTGTGCGTCCCCACTACGATATCAACCGTCCCGGCTTTTAATCCTTTTAAAGTTTCTGTCTGCTGTTTCTTAGTTCTGAAACGGCTCAGCAATCCAATTGAAATGGGATAGTCCTGGAAACGTTCACGCAAGGTTTCGTAATGTTGCTGAGCGAGAATCGTTGTTGGCACTAGAAACGCTACTTGCTTGCCATCCATGATAGATTTAAAAGCCGCCCTGATAGCCACTTCTGTTTTACCATATCCCACATCACCACATAGAAGCCGGTCCATTGGTCGTTCACGTTCCATATCCTTTTTAATTTCAACAATCGATCGAAGCTGGTCTTCTGTTTCGTTATAAGGGAAAGATACTTCGAATTCACGCTGCAAGTCACCATCTGGAGAAAAGGCATACCCTTTTGCAGCTTCCCGTTCTGCATAAAGTTTAATTAAATCATCAGCGATATTCTGTACAGATGATTGAACTTTACTCTTAACCCGTTTCCATTCTGTTCCGCCAAGCTTATAAAGCTTAGGTTCTTTTCCTTCTGAGGCTACATATTTCTGAATTAAATCAATTTGGTCAACAGGTACATAGAGCTTGTCACTCGCTTGATAGCGAATATGAATATAGTCTTTATGCACGCCATTTATCGATAGGGTTTCAATTCCTAAGTATTTACCAATCCCGTGATTAACATGGACGACAAAGTCGCCTACCTTTAATTCTGAATAACTTTTGATCCGTTCTGCATTCGATAACTTTTGTCGTCTAGCAGATTTCTTAGTTTTTTTGTTAAATAAATCTTGCTCTGTAATAATAGCGAACTTTTGAAGCGGCAGTTCAAAACCATTATTTAAATTCCCTTGGATAATTTGAATCTTTCCAGGGAGAATTTCACTTGTTTCCTTAAGAACAGCAGCTTCGATTTCATAATCCGCGAGTACACTTTGAAGCTTTTTAACTCGTTCTTCATCAGGTCCAAGGACCAGCACCGCATATTTACTTTTTTTCCAGCGATCAACTTCTGTTTTAAAAACATTCATCTGCCCATGGAAACTTTGCATCTGTTTACTAGTAAAGTTAATGATGTTCTGCGGATTCGTATACGGGACATGCCTTAAGAAAAGGGAAAGATAGATAAACGGATGTCCTGAATAACTCGTTAACTCAGGCAAACGGTGAGCTAGTTGTACATCGTGAATGATTTGTCCTTCAGCTAACAGACCGGTATACCAATCTGCTTCTTCTTTTTCAAGGATATCGTTAACTTCTTGAATGCGGCCAATTTCGTCCATAATCACGATACCATTCTTCGGTAGATAATCTATTAAACTAGCCGGCACATCGTAGGCTAAGCTTAGATATTTGAAGATTTGATCAGGCTTGATGCCGTTTTTCAATAAATCTAACTCAGAACTAACGTTACTCATTAACAGTTCTTTAACTTTTTCATTCTTCAGTTTCTTTAAACTTTTGCTCAGACCATTTTCTAGTTTTTCTACGACAGATGAGATATGTCCTGAGTCAAGAAGTGCTTCTACGACTGGTCCAATTTCAATAGAGGTGAGCTTAGAAATGGAGCGTTGGTCTTCAATAGAAAAGGTTCGAATGGAATCAATCTCTGTATCAAATAACTCAATTCGAATTGGATTCGCTGAAGTGATCGGATAGATATCAATAATTCCACCTCTAATACTAAATTCTCCAGGTGAAGAGACCATTTCAACCCGAGAATATCCCATAGAGATAAAGGTTCGAATAGCAGTTTCCAGATCCAAATCTTCTCCAAGTTTAAAGGAGAATTGATAGTTCTTCCATACTTCCTTTGGCGGTAGTAATTTTCGTAAACCTGGAATAGGAACAATCACAATTCCTTTGTTTGATTTCGACCAATGATTTAATACTTCCACACGTTGAGACCTTAACTCTGGGCTCGCTACACTTAATTCCGCAGCGATTAATTCATTAGCCGGATAGACGAATAGCTCTTCATCTGAGATGAAATTAGCTAGATCCTCTTGCAGCTTTTGTGCCTGTAATAAATTTGGTGTAACGATTAATATCGACTGACCTGTTTTTTCATATACTGAAGCAATTAACATCGACCGCGAAGAACCAGATAATCCCGATATTAACTGCTCTTTTAATCCTTCATCAATTCCTGTAATTAATGAGTGGACATCATCGTGTTTGGAAAACAGATTTTGCAAACCATTCACATTGGTCCCTCCTCTCTCTCGTACATCTGTAGGCTTTAGCCCTATGGTTGTATAAATTTAAACAAACGGAAAAATGCTTTGGATTCGGTCCAAAGCTCCCTTCCGCCTAATGGATGATATAATCATTTTGATGCAAATCTGGATTTTTTTGTAGTAGTTCGTAACAATCATCACAAATCGCTGAAACCTGAACATCTCCGGAAGAGTCATACACAATCATGTCCATGCGCTCTTCTTGGGTAAGTTTATTAAAACCCAGCTGTTCTGTATCCAGTACTTGTGCCTCAATTGTACCAAGTTTTGTTCCGCAATGGCTGCAATGATAGTGGAGAGCCATATATTTAACCCCCTATTGTCGCTTTACTAGTAGTATAAACCGAAAGAGGGGCTAAATATTCACAGCTATTTGTTTATCTTTTGTTCTTATTTTTATTTCTTAAGATTGATTATATTCATTCATGACCTGTACATATGACTGCTCAAGCCATGACTCACAAGCTAAGGCACTTTTCTCTATAGCTGCTTCTAAACTAACCCATTCTTCAGCAGAGAAGCGGTTTAACACATAATCAACTACAGGAATACGCCCCTCTGGCCGGCCAATCCCAATTCGGATCCGATTAAAATCCTGCGTTCCTAAGTGTGCAATCGTCGACTTGATTCCATTATGCCCGCCTGCACTTCCCTTTTGACGCAGACGAATCTTTCCAGCCGGCAGATCCAAGTCATCGTATATGACTACTAAGTCACTAATTTCCACTTTATAAAATTGTAATACAGCACCGATTGACTCTCCCGACAAGTTCATGTAAGTAAGAGGTTTTAGCAGCAAGACTTTTTCGCCTTTCACAGTACCGATTCCATAAATTCCTTTATGTTTAGCCTGATCTAGACGAATCGACCATTTATCTGCTAAATAATCAATTACCTCAAAACCCGCATTATGCCTGGTTTTTTCATATTGCTTTCCCGGATTACCCAGGCCAATGAAAATTTTCATACGTCACACTCCGTCAATCTGAAAAGTAAGTTCGAATACGTCCTCATTATTCTCTACAACAATAGACGTAACCAGGACGGTTACGTCTATTATAGCATGTTTTTTTTTAGTTACTTAGAGGTTTACGCTTCAGGAGAAGCTTCGCTTGCGTTCTCGCCCTCGTTTTCTGTTTCATCAACTTCTACTTCTTGACGAGGAGCAAGAACGGAAGCTAACACCTCTTCTTCATCATTTGCAATTTGGTATTTACCTTTAATATCAGCAATTGTCAGTGTATCACCGATTTCTAAACCAGTAACATCCACTTCAATTGATTCTGGAAGTTCTTTTGGTTTAGCTGTCACATTCAGTTCGTGAATAGATTGCTGCAAGACGCCGCCTTCTTTCACGCCTTTAGCGTCACCCACAAGTACAACACGGACCTGCGCTTCAATTTCTGTACCCATATCAACAATTAAAAAATCAGCATGAAAAACTTGATTTTTTATCGCATCTTTTTGATAATCTGATAACATGACATCATAGCTAGTACCCTCAACGTCTAGGGAAATGATACCGTTACGTCCTACTTCTTTTATAGTTTTAGAAAGATCTTTGCTATTTATAGTAATTGCTTTGCTTTCATTTTTATTCCCGTAGACTACAGCAGGAATATTTCCGTCGTTCCTTAGTTCCGTTAAGTTCGATCCTTTAAATTCAGTCCGTTCTCTTGCAGTTAATACGTTACTCATATATTCTCCGCCTCTCAATTCAAACATTTTTATATATCATCTCTTTTACAATGCCCTTTATAGATAGTTTCTAAACATCGGAGTCTGTTATGAGCCTGTTTTATATAACAAAAAAAAACGGCGGAATAGAATTCCAGCCGTTTTTTGTATTAATCAAATAATGTACTTACAGATTGCTCTTCGTGAACACGAACGATTGCTTCTCCAATAAGAGAGGCAACAGATAATTCAACGATTTTTGCTGTACGTTTTTCATCAGGTAAAGCGATGGTATTCGTAACAACAAGTTCTTTTATTTTGGAATTTTCAATTCGCTCAATAGCAGGTCCAGAAAGAACTGGGTGTGTACAACATGCATACACTTCTTTTGCTCCGTTTTCAACAAGAGCATTAGCCGCTAGCGTAATTGTTCCAGCTGTATCGATAATATCATCAATTAAGATAGCAGTCTTTCCTTCAATATTACCAACGATGTTCATCACTTCTACGACATTCGGACGCGGACGGCGTTTATCAATAATCGCAATCGGAGCTTTAAGACGATCAGCCAGTTTACGCGCGCGTGTAACTCCTCCATGATCCGGAGATACAATAACAAGGTCACTTAGGTTCTTAGCTTCAAAATAATCAGCTAAAATTGGAACTCCCATTAAATGATCAATTAAGATATCAAAGAAACCTTGAATTTGTGGTGCATGTAGATCCAATGTTATGACACGGTCAGCACCTGCTGTTTCCAGTAGATTTGCAACCAGCTTAGCTGTAATTGGTTCACGAGCACGAGCCTTGCGATCTTGACGGGCATATCCATAGTAAGGCATAACGATATTAATCGTTTTTGCAGATGCACGTTTCAAGGCATCAATCATAATCAACAATTCCATCAAATGTTCATTAACAGGCTGGCTGGTCGATTGAATGACGTATACGTCACATCCCCGAATGCTTTCTTCGATGTTAATTTGCACTTCACCGTCACTGAATTGTGATACTGAACATTTACCAAGTTCTACTCCAATTGCTTCAGCGATTTCCTGTGCTAATTTAAAATTTGAATTCAAAGAAAAAACTTTCAGGTTTGGATCTAAATACTGGTTTGACATGATGAACCTCCGTTGGGTTAATTGTTGAATTTCAGTTTATTAACGTAATCTTCTTTATTCGTTTGGCGGGCACGTGCAATAGCCATTGCTTTTCCTGGTACATCTTTTGTAATCGTAGAACCAGCAGCTATATATGCTCCTTCTCCAATAGCCACTGGAGCTACCAAATTAGAGTTGCATCCTACAAATACACCGTCGCCTATTTTAGTCAGATGTTTGTTCTTACCATCATAATTTACTGTTATGGAACCACAGCCTATATTAACATCTTCCCCAATTTCTGCATCTCCAATATAGCTCAAGTGAGACGCTTTACTGGCTTTACCGAATAAAGCTTTTTTGATTTCAACAAAATTGCCAATTTTAACCTTGTCTTTTATATCAGACTGAGGGCGAATGTGAGCAAACGGCCCAATATTGACATCTGAACCAATTGAACTGTCATGTGCTACAGATTGCTTCACTACTGAACGATTGCCAATTTGGACGTTTTTCAGTTCAGAATTAGGTCCGATTAAACAATCAGTGCCAATCTGAGTTTGACCTTGAATGACTGTTCCAGGGTATAGAATGGTATCCTGACCGATTATGACATCTGCATCCACATAAGTAGACGCGGGATCTATAATCGTAACCCCGTTGCTCATCAAGGATTCATTTATCCGTTTACGCATAATTTTTTCTGCCTCTGATAAAGCAATGCGGTCATTAACCCCCATTGTTTCATTAAAGTCATTCGTTTGATAAGCCGTCACGACTTCTCCTTGAGCTTTCAATATCTCAATAACATCCGGCAAATAGTACTCGCCTTGTACATTCTCATTGGATACCTTTTTCAAAGCATTGAATAGCGCCTCGTTATCGAAACAGTACGTTCCCGTATTAATTTCTTTGACTGTCAGTTCAGAATCATTTGCATCCTTGTGTTCAACAATCTTCTGAACCTGCCCTGATTCATTTCGGATTACTCTTCCATATCCGGCAGGATTGTCAGCAGCTGCAGTTAGAATCGTCGCTTTTGCATTAGCTTCTTCATGAATGCTGATCAGTGCTTCCATTGTTTCAGCCTTAATTAAAGGCGTGTCACCGCAAATAACAAGCGTTGTTCCGGCTTTCCCCGCTAAAATCTGTTCAGCCTGCATAACAGCGTGGGCTGTTCCTAATTGCTTATCTTGAAGGGCGTATTGAGAACTTGCCCCAAGTTGGTCTTGTACCAATTCAGCACCATGGCCAATAACGGTTACAATTTCTTCTGTACGAAGCTGCTTAACTTGGTCGACAACATGTTGTACCATTGGTTTCCCGCATACAGGGTGCAATACCTTGTAAAGCTTGGATTTCATTCTGGTACCTTGTCCTGCTGCCAATATAATTGCATAACGATTACTCATTACAGGCCTCCATTTAAGCTATTTATCCAATAAAAATATTATCGTATATACCACTAGTTTTCAAGGCAGGATGTAAAATACATATTTTTGTCAATTGTTTACACACAAAAGAAACTTGCTCAAACGTGTCGCAAGTATGTACACCTTCATTCCCTTTATCCTTATTATATACTGTTATGACCGTTTTTTTATATTTTTTCTACTTCTAGTTAAAAAAATTCGGGGTTTTTTCATGTTTTACAAGATATAGAACGGGGAATAGGAATGGAGGAATTTACTCACAATAAAAAGAGCCTTACTTGTGAAGTAGGCTCTTGATGCTAAACATTTCTTACACTATTAAGAAGCTCCTGCTCCTGCTTCTTCTAATTCAACTTCCAACTCTCCTAAACGATGGTACTCTGCTAGTACTGCTTCTTGGATTTTTCCTCGTGTTGAGGAATTGATAGGATGGGCGATGTCTCTAAATTCACCATCAGGTGTTCTTTTGCTCGGCATAGCTACGAATAAACCGTTATTGCCATCAATTACACGAATATCATGAACAACAAATTCATTGTCCAATGTTATTGAAGCAATCGCTCTCATTCTGCCATCTGTATTAACACGGCGCAATCTAACGTCAGTCACTTCCATTCTATTTCACCACCTTCACAAATTGTTAGAAACTTAAAGTACATATTCCACAAATTAATGTGAAATCCTTCTAAGAATTGTAAATTTTTTTGAAAAAAGATAGTTTTTTGTATTTATTGAAAGCGCTCTTACATTTAATATTTCTGTAAATGTTGATAGAACAGTCTTCCTACGACTTTTTGCCCAGTATCAGTTTTTTTCAAAAAAATGTGTCAGGCGATGATTTTTTTATTTTTTTGCATAAAAAAAACGCTCGTATTTATTTAACGAGCGCAATTACTTCTATTTCAATTAATGCATCTTTTGGGAGTCTTGAAACCTCAACACAAGAACGAGCAGGCTTATGTTCCGCAAAATATGTGCCGTAAACCTCATTTATCTGCGCAAAATCGTCCATGCTTTTTATAAATACCGTTGCCTTAATAACCTGTTCAAGTGATGAACCTGCCTCTTTCAATACAGCCTGCAAGTTGGAAAAGACCTGATGTGTTTGCTGCTGCACATCACCGTCTACCATCTGACCTGCTGCAGTTAAAGGAATTTGTCCAGAGCTATAAAAAAGATTGTTTACGATGATTCCTTGCGAGTATGGCCCAATTGCCGCGGGCGCCTCATTCGTGTGTATCGATTTCATAGTACATCCTCCTTATTAAAATGCTTCTTCTGTAAAATAGTTCCCTCTAGTAACATGAATTGTTTTATCCTTTTCATCCACATCAGATAACTTTATTAAAGAAATATACTCATCAACAAGACGTTCTTCAACGTGGTCTGATTCGACAAGAACGGCTATACCTGCCACCGTTGCTTTAAACTCTTCGAGCAAGCTGACCATCCCTTTGACGGTTCCGCCAGCTTTCATGAAGTCATCAATAATTAATACATTTGATGCTTCTGCTAAACTTCGTTTGGAAAGTACCATCGTCTGAATTCGTTTAGAAGATCCAGAAACATAATTGATACTAACAGTTGAACCTTCTGTCACCTTGTTATCGCGTCTAACGATAACCACGGGAACATTTAAATAATTTGCTACTGCATAAGCTAAAGGAATCCCTTTTGTTGCCATCGTCATGATCACATCAACTTTTTTCTTTGCATAAGCTGCAGCGATGATTCGGCCAATTTTATTTACAGTTTCTGGATTTCCTAATAAATCCGTCAAATATAAATAACCGCCTGGTAATAGTCGATTGGGACTGGTCATAACTCCGCACAATTCATCAATAAAAGCCACTGCTTCTTCTGGCTTTATCGAAACCATGTACCTTACCCCGCCCGCTGCACCAGGTACAGTATTTAACGAACCAATTCCCCTTACTTCGAAGGTTTCCTTGATGATAGCAAGATCCTCACTAATGGATGATTTTGCCGAACTATATCTTTCTGCAAATAAGGTCAAAGGCACGAGACGACCAGGATGCTCCAGCAAGTAATTAGTCATATCGATCAGCCTTTCGCTCCGGCGAAACTTCATCCTTCTACCTCCTGTCTTAAATCCGAATATTTTACTGTACTATACCACTATTATCCGTCTTTATTCAATGGTATTACGGTCACCAAGCATTCTAACCGCATAGACTTGATCACAAAATCCTCTTAACCCATTATAAATCCGCTGCATTCTTGACTCATGCTCGACCAACCCAAAAACAGTAGGGCCGCTGCCGCTCATTAAGACAGCATCTGCACCAAAGGTTCTCATCTGCTCTTTAATATTAGCTACCTCTGGATATAAAGGGAGCGTAACATCTTCAAGAACATTTCCAAGGCCGCTGCATACATTTGCGTAATTCCCCTCTTCTAATGCCCCTATCATGCCTTTGACATTAGGATGGGTCATTTGAGATAGCTGTAACCTCTTGTATACGTCTGCAGTAGATACACCGAGTGTTGGTTTCGCTAAAATCACCCAACATTTAGGAGGAACAGGCAAGTGTGTAATTATCTCGCCTCTTCCTTGTGCAAGAGCTGTGCCTCCATAGACACAAAACGACACATCCGATCCAATCTCAGCTCCGAGTACTGCCAGCTCATCAAGAGATAAATTAAGCTTCCATAGTCTATTTAATCCTCTCAATGTGGCAGCTGCATCGCTGCTTCCTCCAGCTAAACCCGCTGCAACAGGAACATTTTTTTCAATACCGATCGATACACCTTGATTTATGCCAAATCGTTCTTTTAATAAATAAGCCGCTTGATAAGCTAGATTTCGTTGATCATCTGGAACAAATCGATTATGTGAAAGAATCTCAATCTGATTACCACGGATTTCTTTCAGCTCAATTCTATCCGCAAGGTCGACCGTCGTCATAACCATCTCCACCTCATGGTATCCATCAGGCCGCTTAAAAAGGACATCCAGCGCCAAATTTATCTTAGCTGGGGCTTTCTCCATAAGCTTCAATATTTCCACCTACTTTACGTTCTTGAAAGTTCTTGTCTTATTTTATCATATTTGCACTTATTCTAAAGGTTTTTTCATTGTATATTCAAACCCAAAGGGGTTTAACGTAATAATTTGATTCTAAAATCCTGATATAGCAAAAACATAGAAAAGCCAGATTCCTTTAGTCCATCGGCTGACAAGCCAATGTGCGTAAAAGGAATCCGGCCATTTATGCGTGTACAGCATGGTTTAATTGTATGGTTACTAGATCGTTACGGACTATTATCTTTTGTCGCTCATTTGTCTCTGTGCTTTTTCAACAGCAAGCTTCACCATATTTCCTGCGTCAACAGCCCGTATACCTCCCCAGCCTTCTCTTTGGACGACATCATAAAAGCCTAATTCCTTCGCAAGCTCTTCTTTGAACCCTTCTGTCATTATGCCTTTTCTTCTGCCCAAATTGACCAACCCCTTCCCCATACTGTACATAGTTAGTATTTGTATGACTCATCTAATCATGAACGGGTAAATCCACCTATTGAGGAAAAATAGATAGTATAACCTAATTTTAACCACAAATAGTAAATATTATAATACCAATTAAAAAAGCAGCTAACCAAGTTAGCTGCTTTACTCTAAAGCTTAAATCTCCTGCTGCTTATTCAAGAATGTAAGTTGTACGGTTTCCGTTAATACATCTGCATAGCTGTATGATACTCTTTCAAACGCATTTTCATCCTGGTCCAGTTCAATAACGAAGACTGCAGGATAGGTTTCCGATAACGTTCCGAAACGTTCGACGGTTTTTCTTCTTCCGCCGTTGGCTTTCAAGAGCAACCGTTTTCCCAAGTTTGAATCTAGTGCATGCTTAATATCAGCTAAAGTTTTTGGCATTTTCGGTTCACCTCACTAATTTTAGTATAACACACATTCTTTTAAAACGCAAACAAAATGATAAATTATATCAGCAAATAAAATTGTTTGTCAATGATTTTTTTGCGCAAAGTACGCAAATTTTCTACAAAATTAGTATCAACTTAATCGTTTGTAAATATGTATCCATTTTTCCGCAGGCTGTTTACTGCAATTTCTATTGTACTTAAAACGCTGCATACAGGAAAAATGCAGCGTTTATACATCAGGAACTTGATTATAAGGCATCCCTGTACGCAGCAAACCTTTCGTTTCAATCCCTCCTAACCCTTTTTCGCCGCTCAATGTATTTCGCAGCACATCCCATACACGGATATGTTCGGAATAAGGTGTGAAACTTAATTTTGCAACGATGTAAACTGGATCTAGAGCATGGATATTGACTCGTGATGGAGAGCTGGCAAAATTTGCTCCTGCTTGAATAATGGATTCAAAATGTGACTGACACGCGCCGGCAAAAATGACAAGTTGGTCTAGATGAGGAACTTTCTTTCGAGCTTCTCGTACAGCTTGAACAAAATGGATTGAATGACGATAGGCATTGATATCAAAAACAGAACCCTTTGCCTTCGAGTATGAATCGTGCCCAGTGATAACCAAAACATCTGGACGATATTTATCAAGTAATTCTCCAATCATTAACGGCATTTCTTTTTCGTTACAATAAACACCATGAACTGGAATTCCGATTTTTTCATACATATCCATACATTTTTGCAGATAGACAGCATCTCCGTCCACATGAAGCACACGACCAGGGATTTGAAAATAGTCTCCAGTATAGCGGTATCCATCGCTGGCTTCATATTCACTTTTCTGTTTCTGTAATTCTTGATCCTGAGAGAGTAACAACAATGATTGTTCTTGCAGAACCTCATCGTTTTTATGGCGGTATTCACGCTCTTTCTCATCTAAGGCTAGTAAATCATCAAATGGGGCGTCCGCTATTAGTCTCATATCTTCTCCAAACAAAATTGCTTCCGTTTTTCCATCCTGCTCACGGATATCAATAATGCGAAAGATAATGTCACAGTGATAAGACTTGCGGCCAACGATGTCATGGATATTCATATTAACTGCCCCGCCTCCTAGCGTCTTTTACATGTTAAGGTATGCATCACTCCGCTTAATGGTGATATCCCTTCTTCTTAACTAATATGAATCATCCTTTCAACATAAAAAAAAACAGGCTGTTTCGGAAAACCGAGAACAGCCTGTTTTTGGTATATCTATTTAAATGTCGGTAATAATGCATCACTCAGGAGTCCAAATTCAGCAATAGTCAATGTTTCTCCTCGACGAGAAGGATCGACACCTGCTTGTTCAAGAGCCTGTAAGATCTGCTCTTTTTTTGCTTTTCCCTCAGGAAGCTGACTGGTTAAGTTATTAAGAATCGTCTTTCTTCTCTGCGCAAAGCATGATCTAGTCACAGTAAAGAAAAATTCTTCATCCTTTACTTCCACAGCTGGTTTTGCACGTTTAGTCAATCTAATGACTGCCGAATCTACATTTGGCTGCGGCATAAAGACCGTTTTCGGAACAATCATAACCATTTCAGCCTCTGTATAGTACTGAATTGCAATGGAAAGGGAACCGTATTCTTTCGTACCTGGACGTGCCGATATGCGTGCTGC
Organism: Peribacillus sp. FSL H8-0477; assembly: GCF_038002765.1. NCBI lineage: Bacteria > Bacillati > Bacillota > Bacilli > Caryophanales > Bacillaceae > Peribacillus > Peribacillus sp. FSL H8-0477. The sequence continues at coordinate 28,893 of NZ_JBBODE010000004.1, forward strand.
AACTTCTTTTTGAAGCATACAAACGATACCTCGTATACGCAGATTTTCGTTTAATAATTTTAGAATAATTGGTGTTGTCACATAATATGGCAGGTTCGCCACAACCATTAAATCATCGATCCCATTAAAATGTTCCTCAATGGCCTGCTCCACGTTAGCTTTTAAGATATCCTCATAGATGATAGCCACATTGTCATAAGGTGAAAGTGTATCTGCTAAGATAGGCATTAATCGTTGATCAATTTCAAATGCAGCTACCTTTTTACTAACTTTTGCAAGCTGTTCCGTCAGTGCACCGATGCCGGGTCCAATTTCTATTGCTCCACTTTCTTCTGTCAAATCAGCATGCTCGACAATTCTTTTTAAAATATTCGTATCAATTAAAAAGTTTTGGCCAAGGCTTTTCTTAAAGGAAAATCCGTATTTTTTTAGTATTTCCTTTGTCCGAAGCGGGGTTGCGATATCTTTATGCATCTTTTTCCTCCTGTTTAACCTGCGTGACTGCCTCTGCAAATTTTTCTTGTGTGATTTGGAACATTTTCAACCGTTTATATAATTGCTTACCATTGGTAAAGCCAATCTTCAGTATTTGCCCAATCTGTTCTCTTCTTTCTCTAGCACCTTTGCCGCCAATAAGACCCGCATCAACAAGGTCCTGCAGAGAAATTTCTTCTACAGCTTGTTCGTTTGTGATTTGAGCACCTTCCAAGGCCTTCCTAATGACCGCAGGACTAGCATGCTCTACTCCAACACCTCGGCCGGATTTTGGCTGACCTTCTTTTTTTGTAATAAACGCATGCTTGCATCCTGGAACCCGTTCAGTGATGATACCTCTGATTTTCTGACCAGGGAAATCAGGATCAGTAAGCACAATCACACCACGTGTATCCTGGGCGTGCTGTATTTGCTGCAATACAGATTCATTAATAGCTGACCCATTTGTTTCAATGGTATCAGCGATAACTGCTCTATTGATAGCTACTGTGTCGTCTTTACCTTCCACGACTATGATTTCTTTAATTTTATCCATAATACCCTCCAAATGAATGAACCTGATTCATTCATACGATCGTCATTATTCTTAGAGCCTTTTTAATCGGCGGTCGCTTATTCTATTACTATGTCCATTGTTGTACGTACCATTATAACGCAAAAAAGCAGGAGATAGACAATCTCCCACTTCTAAATTTAATTTACTACTCTAATCTTAACTTTTTTGACACCCCAGCGATAGGCGTCTGATTTAGAAGCAAAGAAAACATCAATTTTATTCCCTTTAATTGCTCCGCCCTTATCACCAGCAATCGCATAGCCATAACCTTCAACATAAACCTTGGAACCAAGCGGAATGACTCTTGGATCAACCGCAATGACCTTCGCTCCCGGATTTTGTTTAAGATTAATACCTGTTGCCGTTCTTCCCGAACAACCATTACAGCTCGCTGTATAGGCCGTTGATGACACATATAGAACTTTTCCTTCATTCGACTCATGTGATACTTGTGTAATCTTTCTTTTCGTTCCTACAGCGACCACTTTATCCTTCTTTTTGGTACGAACCGCCTCTGAAACGAGTGACCGTTTGACTTCTTTACCATTTTCTTTTACTACTTCATATTGCCTGGAAACGAGACCATCTTTGCCATTGGCTAAGATTTTCTTTTTTCCCTTATCCATGTTCTCATCTTCTTTTGTAATTACAGCAAACTGAACTGGTTCTTCAACTACATCGGTGACTTTTTCAACGCGAATGACGGTAATTTTGTTCTTTGCTTGAACTTTTTCCGATAATTTCGGCTCAACTCGATCCCATTTATTGAGCTTTACATCTTGTTGTTTTAAAAAGTCAGCGACCGTAGTCGAAGTCGACCACACTTGCTTTTCAATACCGCCTACTTCCAACTTTAGTGGAAAGGCTTTTTCGATAGCAATCTTCATGTTTTCCTGCAGCTCTGTTTCCAAAGATGGATTCACTTTATCCCACTTCGTAATATCAATCTTCTGCATGTGTAATAGTTCTTCAACTGTTTTAGCCGTAGTCATGATTTCCTTTTTTTCATCGTTCAGGTCAATATGGACAGGCTTTGCTTTTTCCCAAGTAACAGCCAAGTTATTATTGACTTCACTTTCTTTGGAAGGATGCAGGTAGTCCTCAGCTTGAACGGTAATCTCTAATTCTTTTAACATATCATGTACAGTACGAGCATGTGTTGACACCGTTTGAGTCTGGCCGTTCAATGTTAATAAAACCGTATGTTTTGTTCCTTGATAAATTAGTATTCCTAGGGCAGCAGCAACCGTAATTGTCAAACTGATCGCAACAACTCTTCTTTTTCTCCCAAAAGACTTGGGAATTAGGTTTTTCATAGTTTCTAAAATAATGAAAACTCCTCCTTCTCTCGGTGATTATATAGAGACAAATACCGAGATGTCAACCTATTCACACCTAGTTTGGAAAGTAATTCCTATTATGCACACTCTCCTAACTATTGAAAAGAAAGACTTATCGACAGCATTATTCTACCAAAAGAGAAGGTTTTGTAGAACGGACGGGGATACCGTCCGCCCGGACAACCTTAGTGTTTAACTGACAAGAAATGTTGTCAGTTAATGCCGAATAGTTTCCTTGCATTTTGGTTAGTTGCAACAGCCACTTCTTCAAACGTCAACCCTTTTAATTCAGCAATTTGTTCGGCTACTAATTTTACATAGGCAGGTTCATTACGTTTTCCCCGATAAGGGTGCGGGGCAAGATATGGACAATCCGTTTCAATCAATAGTTTATCAAGGGGAACCTCTACGGCAACCTCTTTTGGTTTTTTTGCATTTTTAAAGGTGACTGGTCCTCCTAAAGAAATATAGAAGTTCATATCCAGGCATTCTTTCGCTACTTCTGGACTGCCGCTATAACAGTGCATAATGCCCCCGACAGCTTCGGCATGTTCCTCTTTTAGAATGTCTACAATATCAGCGGTTGCCTCTCTATTATGAATGACAATCGGCAGATTCACCTTTTTTGCTAGACGAATTTGTTTTCTAAAGACCTCTTTCTGAATATCCCTAGGTGATTTATCCCAGTGATAATCTAACCCCATTTCTCCTATTGCAACGACCTTCGGATGAGACGATAGCTCTTCAATCCAAGCTAAATCCTCATCAAGCATGTCTATTGCATCAACGGGATGCCACCCGATTGAGGCATAAATAAAATCATATTTCTCTATTAATTCCATTGCCCTCATAATCGTGGCGCGATCAAAACCGACCACAACCATGTTTGAAACTCCAGCTTCCTGAGCTCGTTTAATAACCTCTTCAATATCCTCTTTAAATTGATCATCGTTTAAATGCACATGTGTATCAAATAACATCTATTTCTTCCTTTCTCATTTAAGTCTATTAAAAGGCAGCTGCCTTCATGTTTCACATTTATATATCAATTTGATGACAGTTGAAACATTAAAAAAGCATAAAAATGTTTCTTATGAAACATTCTTATGCTTTTTTATACTTTCCTTATTTAACTTTTGCCCCATTAGGAAGCGAATTATCCACTGTTGCTACAGATAGTTTTCCATCTGAACTACCCGCTAAAATCATTCCTTGCGAAAGCTCACCGCGAAGTTTAACTGGTTTTAAATTTGTTACACAGATTACCTTTTTTCCTACCAATTCTTCCGGCTTATAGTATTGGGCAATTCCAGAAACAACTTGACGTTTTTCATAACCAAGATCCAACTGAAGTTTAAGAAGTTTATCCGCTTTTTTTACAGGTTCCACTTCTAGTACTTCCGCCACGCGCAGTTCAACCTTCATGAAATCATCAATCGTAATCTCATCTACCTCAGGAATTTCTTCAATAACCGATTCTTTCTTCTCTTCGACTTCAGGCTCATTGCCTTGCATTTGTTTCTTAATATACTCAATCTCTTCTTGCATCTCAAGACGAGGGAAAATTGGATTCCCCTTAGCTACTTTTGTATCAGCAGGTATTTGTCCAAATTCCTCTAAACTCTCCCATGTTTTCAGCAAATCATCCGTAATATTTAACTGAGCAAATATCTTTTCTGGAGTTTTTGTCAAGAATGGTTTAAGAAGAATAGCGATTCTGCGCAGCGACTCTGCCAGGTGAACCATTACTGTCCCAAGCTCTTCCCGCTTAGCATCATCCTTAGCTAATGCCCAAGGCTGTGTTTCATCGATATATTTGTTTGTTCTGCTGACAAGCTGCCAAATCGTAGAAAGTGCAATTGAAAACTCCATATTTTCCATAGCATCTTCATACTTTTTGATGGTCTCTTGATTTAATTGCAGCAAGGACTGGTCAAATGTACTGTTTGAACCTGTATAAACAGGAATAACCCCGTCAAAATACTTATCAATCATTGCAACGGTACGGTTCAACAGGTTGCCTAAATCATTGGCTAAATCAAAATTAATACGTTCTACAAAACCTTCAGGAGTAAAGACTCCGTCAGAACCGAATGGAACCTCACGAAGCAGGTAGTAACGAAGTGCATCAAGTCCATAACGATCAATGAGAGTTACGGGATCGACCACATTTCCTTTTGATTTTGACATTTTCCCATCCTTCATTAATAACCAACCATGAGCAAATACCTTTTTAGGTAATGGAAGGTCTAATGCCATTAACATAATCGGCCAATAAATCGTATGGAAACGAACAATTTCCTTCCCAACCAAGTGCACACTTGCAGGCCAGTAGTTTAAGTATTTAGAATCATCATCAGTACCATAGCCCAGAGCGGTAATATAGTTAGATAATGCATCAATCCAGACATATATAACATGTTCCGGATTCCCTGGGACCTTCACACCCCAATCGAAGGTTGTCCTCGATACAGCTAAATCTTCCAGCCCAGGCTTGATAAAGTTATTGATCATTTCATTTTTACGAGACTCAGGCTGTATAAACTCAGGATTAGCCTCATAGAACGCCAGCAGACGGTCTACATATTTACTCATTCTAAAGAAGTATGATTCTTCTTTTACTTTCTCTACAGATCTTCCGCAATCTGGACAATTGCCTTTTTCAACTTGCCGGTCAGTGAAGAAAGATTCACACGGCGTACAATACCAGCCCTCATATTGATCTAAATAGATATCTCCTTGATCAAGCAGCTGTTTAAAAATCTTTTCAACCACTTTTTTATGACGAGTTTCTGTCGTTCTAATGAAATCATCATAAGAAATATCTAACTTATCCCAAAGCACTTTAATGCCATCCACAATATTATCAACATACGCTTGAGGAGTAACACCGTCCTCAGCTGCTTTACGTTGTATCTTCTGACCATGTTCATCCGTTCCTGTTAAATACATAACATCAAATCCACGCATACGCTTATAGCGAGCCATAGCGTCTCCAGCTACTGTCGTATATGCATGTCCTATATGTAAATTTCCGCTTGGATAATAAATCGGGGTGGTAATATAAAAGGTGTTTAATTTATCTTGCATGTGTGTTTTCCCTCCTAAAATCATTGATGTAAAAATGAAAGAATCAACTACTGCATCCATTTTACATACTACTATTCCTATTTTACCTTATCTATAGTAAGAGCGAATATAAATCATCGCAAATTATTATCATTTCATCTAGACAATCACTGCTCTACAACTACTTTCTATTGTAAGACATTTTCTTATTTATAACCTACCTAAAGGATTACCTCCTTTATCAATAATTTATACCTTCTCCATCTAATTGCTCATTATTTAACAATCTGAGACTAATATTTTGTAACTTATTGTCATTTAGTCGTATACTATAAAAACAATCATTAATTTTTATGAATGTTGATTTTTGTCTTATTTTGTCGATTATTCTTTTAGTTTATTGGCTATTCGATGATTATGTATACAGTATACATAGTTAACCCCTTCAGTTCTTTCCCTTCGACATAACCTATACACAGATTAAAACCCTTGATATAACCGCATTTACACTCCTATATTTCATTTTTAAAAAACATTAGAAATAAATCATTGACGCATTTGGGAATGGCTGGTATTATTATATTTATAAAAAATATTGTCGAATAATGACGAAAAAGATAGAGATAAAGGGTCTAGATTATTCTGAGAGGAGATTTAAAATTATGAAATCTACAGGAATCGTACGTAAAGTTGACGAATTAGGACGGGTGGTTATTCCAATCGAACTACGTCGTACTTTAGGCATCGCTGAAAAAGACGCATTAGAAATTTATGTTGATGAAGAAAAAATTATCTTAAAAAAATACAAGCCTAACATGACTTGCCAAGTTACAGGTGAAGTATCTGATAATAACCTAACACTAGCTGGAGGAAAACTAATCCTTAGCCGTGAAGGTGCAGAAACATTGATCAAAGAAATCCAAGAAAACTTTGTTACAAAATAATAAACAGTATAGGCCGATTCCTACTTTGGAATCGGCCTTTTTACTTATTCGTCTACATGGTACGCTTGATAAATGTCCCTCTTTGGCACATCACGATCAACCGCTGTTTGTTTAATGGCATCTTTAGTTTGCAAATCCTTTTGGTCGATATAGTGCTGAACATGCTCGTTAATCTCCAGGCCTTCCCACCAGAGGCTTTCTGCAGATTCTTCTTGCTCTGAAGCTCCCTCAATAATGAGACAAAATTCCCCTCTTATCTCATTTTCAACAGCCCAATTTAAACATTCGCTCAACGTGCCACGAATAAATTCCTCGAATTTCTTTGTCAGTTCTCGGCAAAGAACAATTTTCCTGTCACCTAGTACATCAAGCATACTTTTTAAGGTGTCTTTTAAACGATGCGGTGATTCATAGAGAATCCAAGTGGACTCAATTTTTTTCAGTTTTTCAAGCTCTTTCTTTTTATCCTTTGAACTGCGTTGTAAAAATCCATAAAAGTAAAAGGGTTGAGGTGCTATACCAGAGGCAATTAAAGCCGTCAATGCCGCATTGGCTCCTGGCAGCGGGATTACGGTTATGTTTTCTTCAATCGCATCCTGAACAAGACGATAGCCTGGATCTGATATAGTCGGCATCCCTGCATCACTGACGAGTGCAACAACCTGTCCGCGTTGCAGCTGCTCAATAATCTGTCTTCCACTCGTTTCTTTGTTATGTTCATGGTAGCTGATAACCGGTGTCTCAATTTCGAAATAGTTACAAAGCTTTCGTGTATTTCTTGTATCCTCAGCAGCAATCACGTCTGCTTCTTTTAAAATACGCAACGCCCGAAAACTCATATCCTCCAAGTTGCCAATTGGTGTGGGGACTAAATATAACGCCGGCTCGGCTCCTTCTTTAGCGAAACTCTTCTGCTGCTGCATCTCTAGGTCACTTCTCCTTCAAAATAATTTTTTCTTTTTGGATTCTCGATAATTGTTTAAATCGATACTCAGCTTGCATTGCTTCTGTTTTTGTTGGAAATCCTTCAACATGAACGAGTTCAACCGGCGTACGTCCGCGGGTATATTTTGCTCCCTTGCCTTCGTTATGAACTCTTACTCGTTTGCTGACATTATTCGTGTATCCAGCATAATAAGTATGATCTCTACATTTCAATACATAAAAAAAATGTTCATTCTTCTCCATATAAAATCCTTTTTACTTCAGGTGTATATTCCTGACCATCATACACAAATAATGGGGGCAGGACTTTCAAATCTGGACTTCCATCTTTAATCCCTTCAATTAACAGCATATTCGCTTCTTTTCCGGGTTTAGGATAAACAAATTGAATACGCTTGGGTTCGATTCGATTTGCTCTCATTGAACTCAGGATGTCCATCAGCCTGCCTGGGCGATGAACAAACGCTGCTTTTCCGCCCTGTCTAAGAAGCTTTGAACTCGTCTGAACTACATCTTCTAATGAACAAAGGATTTCATGACGAGCAATTGCAAAATGCTCATTTTTATTTATCTCTTCCTGCGATGGCGTTGGGAAATAAGGGGGGTTGCACGTCACAACATCATACTTGCTATACCCAATTTCCTTAGCGATATCTTTTATATCACTATGACGCATGCTAATTTGTTCTTCAAGTTTGTTATAGCGAATACTGCGTTCTGCCATATTAAATAACCGCTCTTGTATCTCTACACCTATAATATTACCTTTTGTCCTCGTACTCAATAACAGTGGAATAACTCCATTTCCTGAACATAAATCGACTATTTTTCCTTTTTGTATTGGAACACTGACGAATTTTGATAATAAAACGGCATCTAATGAAAAAGAAAAAACAGACGGACTCTGGATAATTCTCATTTGTTCTGCTAAGAGGTAGTCCAGACGTTCATCTCCAACTAATTCAACCACTCTCTCGCCTCCTCTATGATGTACTATTTACAATGAATATCTATTCTTAAGAAAAAGCCTTCCCTTAAAAGGGAAAGGCCTCATTTTATTTTTTATTTAAAAAAGATAAACAGAAAAGACAATCGCCTTCTTTACGAAGACTACCAAAGTGAAGATTACAAATATGGAAGCCCTCTTGATAGATACGGGCCAAATTATCGTAACCTTCCCCTATGTCCAAAGCCTTATCTATGCTTTCGGCTTTCGGGTTCTTAGTTTTACCTTTTTCTTTTATGTTTTTTTGTGTAACAGTGCCAAATCGAGATCTTAAATGTTCATTTTCAATCTTTAATCCCTGATTTTCTTCCAGCACTTCTGCTAAATGCTGCTTTAATTCGCCAAGTTGAGTGTATAATTGACCAATTTGAGCCTCCATATTTGTAACTGACTCAAAAATTTCTTTTTTATCCACGCTCTCCCACCACCTTAATCAATCTGTGGCTTGAATAGAAACGGCTCCCTCGTTTAGAATCTCATCTAACGTATACTCTAATACTCGGTCCTGCCCGACTAAATCAACCTGGAGCACTCGTTCTAGAATATTTAGCCCCACTACCTTGCCTTTTCCATTAGGTGTACTAATTACCTCACCTATGTCTGGAAGCATTTCTTTTGAAATTTCATACTCTTCATTTTCATATTTCAAACAGCACATCAAACGTCCGCATAAACCGGATATCTTCGTTGGATTCAGCGATAGATTTTGATCTTTCGCCATTTTGATTGATACCGGCTCAAAATCACCTAAAAATGTAGAACAGCACAGCATCCTGCCGCATGGACCAATTCCCCCAAGCATCTTAGCTTCATCTCGAACACCGATTTGACGAAGTTCTATACGAGTTCGGAAGATTGACGCAAGATCTTTTACTAAATCTCGAAAATCGACCCGGCCATCCGCTGTAAAATAAAATACGACCTTATTTCGGTCAAATGTATATTCAACATCAACCATTTTCATATCAAGTTGATGCTCTTCTACTTTCACACAGCAAGTTTCGTAGGCTTCAGCTGCAGCAGCTTTATTTTCTTCTACAATCAACCTGTCCTTTGCATCTGCTACTCGCAGTACTTTCTTCAATGGCAGAACAACATCATGGTCATCTACTTGTTTCCGGGCTGTGACTACCTTACCATATTCAACTCCGCGAACTGTCTCGACAATTACAAACTCGTCCTTAGGTATGTTGATTTCACCCGGATCAAAATAGTATATTTTGCCCGCTTTTTTAAAGCGTACGCCTACAACATCATACAAATGATGATCCCTCCTGCAAATTCAGCACAAGCTGTTCCATTAACAGTTGTGGATTTGTATTGGAAAGCAGCTTCCTTTTTGCTTCCAAAATCGCACCCATATAATCGGCTAGGCGTTTCTGAGAAAGATGGAGAGCGTGAGACTCCAATTCTTGTATTTGATTTTGAAAAACAACCAGGTTTCGCTTATCCAACTGAATATATAGTAAATCCTTATAAATAAGAAATAACAAATCTAGTCCTCTATCTAGCTGGTCTCTTTCCTTAAAGTGTAAAAACCAATCCTGCTGTAAGTATAATAATGCTTTCAGCGAATCTGATTTTATCACTTCATACAATCTTACCACTATTTTTTGGGCTTGTGCAAACCATTCCTCCGAACTTAATGCCATTCCTTCTTCATAATTATGAGTCAAATGAGATATTATGGAAGAATTCTGTTCGGTCACCCCTTGATCCATCAGCTTTTTTTGCAAATGAGTACGCGATAAAGGTTTGAATGAGAGAATCTGACATCTGGACAAGATAGTTGGCAGTAAACGCTGCATTTGTTCTGTCAGTAAAATGGCCGCTGTGTCTTTAGGCGGCTCTTCAAGGAATTTCAGAAGACTATTTGCAGCTTGTACAGACATTTTATCTGCTTTATCAATAAGGTAAATTTTAAAGTTCGCTTCAACGCTCTTCTTCGAGAATTCCTCTTGAAGATTTTTAATCTGTTCTTTTTTTATAGACAGCCCCTCTGGTTCAAGTACATGGACATCCGGGTGATTTCCATTCTCTATTCGTTTGCAGTTACGGCATTTTTCACATGGAAGACGACTTTCTGTTGGGTCCAGGCAAAGCAGAGCCTTTGCCAGAAGCATTCCCATCTCTTTCTTTCCTGTCCCCTTTTCCCCTTCAAAAAGGTAGGCATGGACGACACGACCCTTTACCATACTATTTTGCAGCATGGTCGTAATCTGCGGTTGTATCTCACTCATTTCTTCCCAAGTTACCAAAACAATCAACTCACTTACATCTTAATTAAAAGTACCCATTATATCTTTCTTACTTTCTATCTTAAAATTGAAGAAATTGTTCAATTGGTAAGACAAAAACTGCTGCTCCGCCCACTTGGATTTCTACGGGATATGGAACATATGAATCAGCGTTTCCGGACATAGGTGTAACTGGCGCAATGAGCTGTTGACGCGACTCACAGTTATCCTTAATGATTTTTAAAGCGTGATCTACACGTTCATCCTCGGTACCAATCATAAACGTGGTATTCCCGGACTTTAAAAATCCTCCAGTGCTGGCAAGCTTTGTTGCTCTATAGTTATTATCAACCAACTTACTTAACAAGCCGTTGCTGTCTTTATCTTGAACAATGGCAATAATCATTTTCATTCTTATCATCCTCCGTTCAATCCTAATTTTTACCTGTAATCTATTATACCAATTTTCTTATGGGGTCATGGTAAAATTATCTTTATTTTACCATGAAATCTATTTTATTTGTTCTTTAAAACGAATAGTATTTTTTCTTTTACTGCTTCTGTTACTTCTTCAATTGGTAAGCTGGCATCAACAACAAAAAAACGACTTTTTTCGCGTTCAATCGCCATTTTATACCCGTCTCTTACTTTCTCGTGAAACTGTAGTTCTTCTAAATCCAATCGATTTACTTCCCGTATACCGCTTTTTTTGATACGTTTTAGCCCCTCAGCAGGCTCGATATCGAAGTAAATAGTCAGTTGAGGCATTAACCCTTCAATAGCAAATTGGTTAATTGAATACACTTCATCGATGCCTAGGCCTCTTGCATATCCTTGATAAGCCAAAGAACTGTCAATAAAACGATCACACAAAACAATCTTCCCTGTATTTAGTGCAGGCACCACTTTTTCAATTAGATGCTGCCTTCTAGCTGCTGCATATAATAAGGCCTCGGTCCGGCCATCCATTGCTATATTTTCTTTATTTAAAATGACTTCTCTTATTTGTTCTGCTATTGGGATGCCCCCGGGTTCTCTAGTTAACACCACATCTAAACCTAGATTTTTAAGAGATTCTCCAACAAGCTTTAACACGGTAGTTTTTCCAGCCCCTTCAGGACCTTCTATTGTTATAAATATTCCTTGTTTCATTGCACGTTACCTCCAGTGTATATCATATTAGTATACACTATTATTTCGTCTTTTAAGAGTTTATCCATATACCAATAAAAGGCCTTGGGAAAGCACTGACCCCCCATGGAATCGTCCACCTTTACTTCTTAGTTTCTCCAGATAGACAATCTTTTCAGCTGTGATCATTTCTCCAGCCATTATCAGCGGAATGCCAGGAGGATAAGGGATAATCATTTCTGCTGATACACAACCCACCGACTCTTTAAAAGGGACTGACCTTTTCGGCCTCTTCTTCATCTCCTTGTAGGTCAAAGAGAGTGTACTAAAAAGATGATCATTATAAAAGTCAGGGAGTGAGGCCGACCTTTTGACCGCCTCTTTCCCATTCAATGCAAGATTGATTTTATCAATAGTTTCTGTAAAAGGATATCCCATGTTAGCTTTAAGCAGCGGGATGACTAGTAATACATTTTCTGTATCCGCCAGCTCTGTATAAATCCCATAATTCTCAAGTACAGTCTGAAATTGAAAACCATCTGGTATTTGTTCAGAACGAAGGGTAACTTTTAAGCTATCATCACTTTCCATAACCTTTAACCCAGGTATTCTACTCAATCCCTCACGAAATTTCTGAATAGAATAGAGAAGATGTTCAGTGTCGGCAAGATTATAAGAAGCTAAGTAGACTCTAGCTAAATCTAGTGAGGCCATAATAGGATAGGATGGACTGCTTGACTGAAAGACCTGCAGATAATAGTCAAGCTCCTCTTTATCTACCCGCTTACTATTAACATGCAGATAAGACCCCATTGTCATTGCAGGAAGTGTTTTATGGGCTGAGTGTACCACTATATCTGCACCGGCTTCAACAGCACTCTCTGGGAACCCAGGCAGACCAAAATGAGCCCCATGCGCTTGATCCACCAGCACTGGGATATCTTTATTATGTGCAGCTTCAATAACCCCTCTGATTGATTGCGCCTCCCCATAATAGGTAGGATGCGTCAGAATCAATGCACGGGCGCTCGGGTACATATCAACCGCTTTATTTATATGTTCTGTCTCAACACCACCGGCTACGCCCCATTCTTCATTGAAAGACGGTGTAATAAATACTGGGTTTACATTGGCAAGCCTTAAAGCATGGATAATTGATTTATGACAATTACGCTGCACAAGAACTGTATCCCCTTCTTCACAAACAGCCATAATCATAGCTAAGTTCCCGCTAGTCGACCCATTCACCAAAAAGTAACTGTTTGCAGCGTGATAGAAATCTGCTAGCAGCTCTTCAGCATGAAGGATAGGACCATCTGCTGCATGTAAATCATCGAGGCCATTTAATTCAGTCACATCTATCTCTAAAATTTGTTGAAAAACCTCTTGAGCGGATTCTTCAAAAATATATCCGTTTTTATGACCCGGTACATGATAAGAAACCGTACCTTTTTCTTTATGATCGAGTAACGCTTGATAGATTGGCGCATAGTTTTGATTCATTTAAATCTCCCTGTCATCCGTCTAGCCTTATTTTAGCAAACTAACAGATGCAATGCCTGATGTATACGTAACAAATTAGATAAAAAAACGATGTCCTAAGTGTAAGAACATCGTCTGGCATTTTATGAAGAAGTAACTTTTTTAAGTTGTTCTAAATAATACTTATATTTCGGATCTGAAGTTTCTGTAGAGATTATCTCTTTTTCACATTCTATGCAAAGATATGATGTATATAAACGGATGCCATATTCTTTATACCTGTCACAAACCACACATAGTTCCTCTGGCAATTGCTTAGCAGCTGTTGTATCCAACATCTCCACCTCCCGTACCCTCCATTCTTTCCATAAACCAACTATTGTATACTATTTTCAGTATATTCTAATTAATAATTGGTTTTTTAGCCTATATCAATCTATGATGTTACCTCTTCAATCGTGTATGTCTCCCTATAAGTTTTATTTCCTAGGAAAAGGGTATTTTTTTACTGTTCCTGAATAATACAAAATCAGATCGATTCATCTATAGACAAGATGTCGCTTAGTGAGACCTCCATGTATGAAAACATGCTGACTTCTGGATTTGTCATGGGGGCTATTCCGTTCGTTCATTAATCCCGTCTGGGTACTAGTTTCAGCTTCAAAGTACCCGAGGCATCATTGCTTTAAGGGTTTTTGAAAATGGGTCGCTACTCTTCAGGTCTACTTCTTTAGATACACTTTTAAGGAAGACTGATGAATAATTTTCCCCGGGGGGTATTTTATCTATTAATCCCGTCTGGTCTTCATATATTCCCGTCTGAGATCACGACATTCCCGTCTAGATACCCCGTATTCCCGTCTGGGCACTACTTTCAGGTATAAAATACCCCTCAGGGTACCACACTTCCTGATCAACTTCTAAAAAACGCCACAAAAAAAGACCAGCTATGCAGCTGATCTTCTCTTTCTGTT
>NZ_JBBODE010000005.1 GCF_038002765.1 Peribacillus sp. FSL H8-0477
TGTTTCGGAACAGCTTATTAATAATAACATTGTCGTTTGTTTGAGTCAAGGATTTTTTAAAACTTTTTATCTGTTTTTCATCCGTTTGTAACTCGTTTGTAACAACAGATATAAATATACCATCATCTCGTGCCCGGTGCAATACCTTTTTGAAAAAGTTTTTCTAAAATAACGAAGCTGCAATAATCAGAAAACTAGATTCTGTTTTTCTCATTAATAGTATTGTAATTTCCACACACTTATTTATCCTTTTATTAACAAAAACAAGCAGCGCCTCGCGATTGAGACACTGCTTGCAGTCAGCCAATTATGAACGGTGACGCATAGTAGGGAACAATAGTACATCTCGGATAGACGGAGAGTTAGTTAATAACATAACTAAACGGTCAATTCCAATTCCAAGACCACCCGTTGGCGGCATGCCATATTCAAGTGCTTCTAAGAAATCTTCATCCATTTCGTGAGCTTCGTCATTTCCTTGCTCACGCTCTTTCATTTGTGCTTCAAAACGCTCTCTTTGATCTACTGGATCATTTAGCTCCGAGAAAGCATTTGCATACTCGCGTCCCACAATGAAGAGCTCAAAGCGATCTGTAAAGCGCGGATCTTTTTCGTTTTTCTTAGCAAGTGGAGAGATTTCTACTGGGTGACCAAAGATAAACGTCGGTTGAATCAGCTTTTCTTCAACTACTTGTTCAAAGAACTCATTAACAACATGACCAAATTCCATTGTCTCTTTTATTTGGATGTTATGTTCCTTCGCCAGCTGTTGTGCTTCTTCTTTCGTCATCTGTTTCCAGAAGTCTACTCCAGTATGTTCTTTAATCGCATCAACCATGTGAAGTCTAGTCCACTCTGGCTTCAACTCTATATCGTGTCCTCCATATTGTACGGTCGTAGTACCAAGTACTTTTTGCGCAATATGTGCGACCATGTTTTCAGTCAATCTCATGATATCTTGATAATCAGCATAGGCTTCATATAATTCTATCATCGTAAACTCTGGGTTATGTCGTGTTGATGTTCCTTCATTTCTGAATACCCGGCCAATTTCATACACTTTTTCTAAGCCGCCGACAATCAGACGCTTAAGATGAAGTTCAATCGCAATTCTCATAAATAAAGGCATATCCAATGCATTGTGATGAGTAAGGAACGGGCGCGCAGCTGCACCGCCTGCAATTGTATGAAGTAACGGTGTTTCAACCTCTAGATATCCATGATCATCAAGATATCTGCGCATTTCACGAATAATCTTACTCCGTGTAATGAATGTTTGTTTGCTTTCATCATTTGTCATTAAGTCAACATACCGTTTACGGTAACGTTCCTCAACATCCTTTAATCCGTGGAATTTATCTGGAAGCGGACGAAGAGCTTTTGATAGGAAAGTGAATTCCTTTGCTTTAACAGAAAGTTCGCCAACCTTCGTTCTAAAAATATTCCCCTTGATGCCGATAATATCGCCTAAATCTGCTTGTTTGAAGAGATCATACGCTTCTTCCCCAATAGCATCCTGACGAACATAGATTTGAATCTGTCCGCTTATATCTTGAAGGTGTGCAAATCCAGCTTTCCCTTTACCACGTTTAGTCATTACCCGTCCTGCTAGTACGACTTCTTTTCCTTCTGATAGTTCTTCTTCTGTTAACTCGCTGAATTCTTCAACAATTTTCGCTGCTAGATGCGTACGTTCAAAGCGGCTTCCGAAAGGATCTTGTCCATTCGCCACCATTGCATCCATTTTCTCGCGTCTTACTTTGAGTTGATCATTAGTTTCTTCGCTCACGTGTCATCATCTCCATCTTTGTATTCACTTCATCTATCAAATAAACGTAACTATAATTTTTCATACCTATATATTTTTACATAAAGTGACTGAATCGAACAGCCCTTTGCCTAAAAAAGTGTCTCTACATATAAAAACTGCCAGTACTCAACTGGCAGCTTGGATAAGCGTATTATAGAAAAACCACAAGATGATGTCAAATCGTTACACCATTTGAATATTTTGTTCTTTCGCTTCAATCTCATCTACAAGACCATACAATAGACGAGCCACATCTTCTCTAGTGTGACACTCGTTGATCCCTTTTCTTGCACTTGCATTCCCTTTAATGCCTTTTAAATACCACGCAGCGTGATTACGCATCTCACGAACTGCCACATTTTCATTCTTTAAGGCGATTAAACGATCCATATGCAAAATACAAACATCCATTTTTTCGCGAACAGATGGTTCCCCTAGTAATTCTCCGGTCTCTAAATACCTAACCGTTTGATAGATCATCCATGGATTTCCCAGTGCGGCACGACCAATCATTACACCGTCTACCCCGGTTTCTTTTAACATTCTTTCTGCATCGAGCGGTGTTTCTACATCACCGTTCCCAATGACCGAAATCTTAACCGCTTCCTTCACCTGACGTATAATGTCCCAATCTGCCTTTCCTTCATACTTCTGATAACGTGTTCTCCCGTGTACAGACACTGCTTGACCGCCTGCTCGTTCAACGGCTAATGCATTTTCGACTGCGTAGATATGATCATCATCCCAGCCTGTACGCATTTTCACCGTCACAGGTTTGTCTACTGCATCTGTTACAGCAGAAACCATTTCATATATCTTATTAGGATCAAGCAGCCATTTAGCACCTGCATCACATTTTGTAATCTTAGGTACAGGACAACCCATATTTATATCTATAATATCTGCATTTGTATTCTTATCCACAAATTGTGCGGCCTCAACTAATGTCTTTTTTTCTCCGCCAAAAATTTGCAGACTGAGCGGATTTTCTCGTTCGTCTATATAAAGCATATTCATCGTTTTTTTGTTTTTCAATACAATTCCTTTGTCGCTTACCATTTCAGCGCAAACCAAGCCCGCACCAAATTCCTTTACCGTTAAACGGAAAGCGGAATTACATACCCCTGCCATAGGAGCAAGTACTACTGGGTTACTCATTACGACATCGCCAATCTTTAACACGATGCGGCCTCCTTCGTTGTCTTTTATTCTATTCTATCCTCTGGAGGTTGAAGTTCATCCATACTAATCTGAAGAATATTCGTCACCTCAGTTAAAAATTGTTCTGATGGCAGACGATTGCCTCGTTCTATTTCTCCTAATAAAGAAACAGAAACGCCGATTTTCTTCGCAAATCCTTCTTGTGTAAATCCCTTTAACTTTCTAAAAGCCCTAATCCGTCTTCCCCACTTTTCAGCTTCCATAATCGAACTCCTTCTCTATCCTGTATATTCTCAAGAATATTAACCAAAGGTATATCCATCTTAGGCAGCGTGATGTTTGGAACTAACTCCAATAACGGGATGAGTACAAATGCCCTTTCCAACATCCTAGGATGTGGAACAGAAAGACTCTCTGTTTCAATATTTTCGTAATTATACAGCAAAATGTCAAGGTCTATTGTACGAGGACCCCATCTTATATCCCTGATTCTACCATTCACTTTCTCTGTTTCCTGACATTTAAGCAGTAACTCCTCCGGTTTGTAGGAAGTCTCTACCTTTAAGACAGCATTTAAGAATTTCGCCTGTTCTGTATAACCAATAGGCTCTGTTTCATAAATGGAAGAGATATTACTTATTCGTATATTATCATCACTCTGTAAATAATCTATGGCTTTTTTAAAGAGGTCCAGCCGGTCACCCATATTCGATCCAATGGAGAGATAGGAAATATTTTTCAACTTAACGTCCCCTCTTTATTTCCACCGCTACGGATTTATAATGCCCTGGAATGGGAGGATCAGGTTTAAATACTTTTACAGTACAGGTCTGTACATTAGAAAACTGAGTAAGCACTCGTGCGGCAATTTGTTCTGCTATTGCTTCGACCAAGTTATACTGTTCACCCTCTACGACTTCTTTGCACACCCCATACAACTCTCCATAATTAATAGAATCATCTAATTGATCACTCTTACCGGCAGCAGAAAGATCTGTTTCTATAATAAGGTCTACCACAAACCGTTGACCAAGACGATTTTCTTCTGGAAATACGCCATGATAGCCATAAAACTCCATTTGATTCACAAAAATTTTATCCACTATATTCTCCCTTTCCAGCCAGCGCATCCATCATTTTAGCCATTCGGGCCATTTCCTTCACATCATGTACGCGGATCATCTGACAACCCTTTTGTATTCCAAAACAAATAGTTGCTCCCGTTCCTTCCATTCTCTCATTTGGAGGAAGGTCCAAGACGTCTCCAATCATTGATTTCCGTGAAGCAGCAAGTAAAACCGGATAACCTATTGCTACTAGCTTATCAAGATTCCTTATCATTTCCAAATTTAAGGAAGTGTTTTTCGCAAAACCAATACCTGGATCTAAAATAATATTTTCATCAAGTACTCCTGCATGTTTTACAATCCTGACGCTTTCCGTTAAGTCAGTAAGAACATCCCTAATAAAATGTTCATAATTCATCTGTTCACGGTTATGCATCAAGATAATCGGCACCTGATACTCAGCAGCGACCTTTGCCATTTCAGGATCTGCTTTTGCTCCCCAGATATCATTGATGATATGAGCGCCCGCCTTAATGGCTTCCCTTGCTACTACAGACTTATAGGTATCCACCGACAGTGTAATATCTAGATTATTCGTTATTGCCTCTATAACAGGCAGGACACGTTCTAGTTCTTGCTGATCGGAAATCCGCTCATAATTTGGTCTCGTTGATTCCCCGCCAATATCGATAATATCAACGCCCTGCTTAACCATCTCTTCAGCCCGTCTTAAAGCTGTATCTACATGATCATACTTTCCTCCATCAGAAAATGAGTCCGGGGTAGCATTTAATATCCCCATAATGATTGTTTTGTTCTGATAATCTAACGTATGTTTTCCGCATTTTATTGAGGGCATATTAGCACTCCTCTACGATTAGTCTTATTCATAGTGTACTTATCTTTGATGAGTATTACTAGTGAGCTTTTACATAACTCTCGACTTTCCTTTACCCATAAAAAAAAAGCCCCGGAATATCCGGAGCCTTTTAGTACAAATTATTCAAAATTATATAATGCTGTACTTAAGTACCGTTCTCCATTACTAGGAATTATTGCAAGTACTTTTTTACCTTTTCCAAGCTCTTTTGCCACTTGAACAGCAGCGCTAATAGCAGCTCCTGAAGAAATCCCGCCAAGAATTCCTTCTTCTTTGGCAGCACGGCGTGCATAATCGAAAGCCTCTTCAGTAGTAACGGTGATAATTTGGTCATACAATTCTGTATTTAGAATACTAGGAATAAATCCAGCTCCAATTCCCTGAATTTTATGCGGACCTGGTTTACCACCAGAAAGAATCGGTGAATCTGCTGGTTCAACCGCTACAATTTTGATGTTTGGATATTGTTCACGAAGAACTTCACCAGCACCTGTTATCGTTCCCCCAGTACCAATACCTGAAATAAATGCATCTAGTTGGTCGCCCATTTGTTCAACGATTTCTTTACCCGTTGTTTCTCTATGAACTTTAGGGTTCGCTTCATTTTCAAATTGTTGCGGAACAAAATAGCCGTTTTCCTTGGCTAATTCCTCTGCCTTAGCAATTGCACCTTTCATCCCGTCTGGACCAGGTGTTAATACTAATTCAGCTCCGTACGCACGAAGTAAGTTACGACGTTCCACACTCATTGTTTCAGGCATAACTAAGATTGCTTTGTATCCTTTAGAAGCTGCTACCATAGCTAGGCCAATTCCGGTATTTCCACTAGTAGGTTCAATAATCGTGTCGCCCTCTTTAAGACTACCGTTTTTTTCAGCTGCCTCGATCATGGCAAGAGCAATACGATCTTTAACGCTGCTCCCTGGGTTCATGTACTCTAACTTCAAAAAGATCTCTGCGCTATTTTCATCATTTAATCTGTTTAATTTCACAATCGGTGTTTGACCAATTAATTCAACTACAGAATTTGCTATTCTTGACATGTTCTTCACTCCTAATTCCTACTAATTTTATTGGTTTTATTTTACGTTACATCTTAGCACATGAATTTGTCAATTTTTTTATACTTATTCACTGGATATTCTGTTACTTTTACCTCATAAACAAAAACTTAGCAGCTAGGCACATTATTCTACTTTCCATCTACTCTATACTGCCATTTAACATCAGCTTCATCCCAAAACATCTTCCCTGTAACCGGCATTTGCATTTGTTCTAAAGCCAGGGTGCGATGTATTTGTTTTTTTACGTCAGAAAAGCTGTACTGATGCTCTTCCACTTTTTCATGAAGATAAATAACCGCATACCCATCTGTTAGTTTTATTGGTTGGCTCCAAGTACGCTCTTTCATCAACTTAGCTTCCTCAAGGTAGTTCTCAGCTTTCTGACCACTTTCTGCTGTAAGAAATCCTAAATCCCCGCCTTGATTGGCAGTAAATTCATCTAATGATTTCTCCATAGCAAGTACATCAAAGGCAGAACCCTCTTGGAGTTCCTGTATTACTTGATCCGCCTCTTCTTTACTTGCTGTCACAATATGAGATACCCGAAAGGATTGTGGGATAGTAAATCGTTGTTTATTTGTTTCATAATACTGCTGTAATACAGATTGCGGAATGGTTACGTCCTTCGTCAGTATTTCCTCAAGTTGGATGTTAGTTCTTATCTGCTGCTTCCACTCTTCTTCGCTCATAGTTTCAGAAATACCCGTAGTATTGTAGGTCAATTTTGTGAATAGATATTCTCTTTCCACGTCTTTAGCTGAAATAGACACCTTGTGCCTCTTAGCTGTTTGCTTAATGACCTCAGCATCTACTAATTGCTCGAGAATTTCTTTTCCATAACGTGATTGTAACTCCGCCTGCCATTTCTCTCTTGTAATATCTTTACTTCCAACAGATGCCACAATCTCGTGATCATTTTGTAAGCTAAACGGCTTAATGACATACACCGTTAAGGTCACAATATTAAGCAAAATAAGTCCGATAATAATAACTAACAGCTGCTTTTGAGACATCCGCATCCCCCATTACACCCTATTATTTAGTTTCATCAATTAACTCTCTTAACTCAGTCTCCGAGAAATGGTATTGTTCGTTACAGAAATGACATTGAGCTTCTGCTTGGCCATCTGTCTGAATAATATCCTCTATTTCTTCCTTACCCAAGCTAATTAGTGCATTAGCAATTCGTTCTCTTGAACATTCACAATTGAATTGCACAGGCATTTTTTCTAGAATTTTTACATTGCCCTCTCCTAAGAGTTCATCAAGAATTTGTTCTGGCGTTAACCCTTTTTGAATTAGTTTAGAAATTGGCTCGATAACTGATAGTCTTTGTTCAATCTTTGTAATAACATCATCATCTGCACCAGGCAACAACTGAATAATAAAACCACCTGCTGCTAATATTGTATTATCAGGATTCACAAGTACTCCTAAACCTACGGATGACGGTATCTGTTCTGAAGTTACCAGGTAATAAGTGAAATCTTCTCCTAGTTCTCCGGAAATCAATGGGACTTGTCCTGTAAAGTTATCACGAAGACCAATATCCTTGACAATAGCAAGTGTTCCTTCCGTTCCAACCGCACGTTTAACATCTAACTTTCCATGCTCATTTAAATCAAAGTGCGTTTGCGGATTCCCTACGTATCCTCTAACTTCTCCCTTTGCATTGCTGTCGACAAGAATTACGCCTAGAGGACCGCCGCCTTCAATTTTAATTGTAAGCTTTTCCTCGCCTTTTAGCATTGCACCCAGCATAACACCTGCTGTCATTGAACGACCAAGTGCTGCAGAGGCAGTCGGCCAAGTTTTGTGTCTTCTTTGTCCTTCACCTACTGTTTCAGTTGTTTTTACGGCATACGCTCTTACTTGACCGTTATAACCTAATGCTTTTACTAAGTAATCATTCATGTTGTTACCCCCATTAATTCTATTTCTTCATTGTTCCCGATTTCTTTTATAGATAAGCATCAGCCCTTTTAATGTTAAAAAAGGATCCACTATATCAATTGCGTCCGATTCATTTGAGATCAAGCCAGCCATTCCTCCAGTTGCAATTACAGTCGGTTCTGTTTCACTTTGGGATTTGATTCTTGAGACAATCCCTTCAACTTGTCCGACATATCCATATAGAATACCCGATTGCATAGCAGAAACAGTGTTTTTACCAAGAATACCCTCAGGACGAGCAATTTCTATTCTAGGTAATTTCGCTGCTTTGGTATATAAGGCTTCTGTCGAAATTCCAATTCCGGGAGCAATGGCCCCTCCCATATAATGTTTCATTTCATTTATATAACAATAAGTTGTGGCAGTACCAAAATCGACAATGATTAATGGGCTTCCGTACTCATGAATTCCTGCTACGGCATTCACAATCCGGTCCGCACCGACTTCTCTAGGATTGTCGTACTTTATATTTAACCCTGTTTTCACACCTGGTCCAACAACCAGCGGTTTCATACCAAAGTACTTAAGACACATGCGCTCCACAGAAAACATAATAGGAGGTACTACGGAAGAAATAATAATTCCATCAATGTCTCCAAAGGATATTCCTTCATGTGCGAAGAGGGACTTAATAACCATCCCATACTCATCTTCCGTTTTATTCCGACTCGTTTCAATTCGCCAATGATATTTCAATGTATCTTCGCTATATACACCAAGAACTGTATTGGTATTTCCTACGTCTAGTACAAAAATCATCATTTCACACTCCGCCAGATTATTCTCAAACATCATATCATACCGCCATATGGCTTGCCATCTGCAGGACTTTGACCCTTATTTTTAAATAGAAAACAGGTATTTCCAGAAGGAAATACCTGTTTGTCTTACTAATAATGATTAGCTCTTTTTATTATCTTCGTTTGAGAACGGTGTGTCTTCTTTAATCGGTTCTGTAGGAATAACTTCCTCAGATCGAACTTCAAGATTTTCCGATCCTCTTTCATCTAACGGGTTAAGAAGTGCTTCTTTTTCTTCCTTCTTAATGTTAATGTTCACTTTTACATCATCGTCTTTTCCCATATTGCCATTAAGGGCTGAATAAGAACGTTTCGGTAATGTTCCGTGATCGAAGAGATGTTTAATTTGTTCTGCATCCAACGTCTCAATATCGAGCAATGTTTTCGCTATTACATCAAGCTTATCACGTTTTTCAGTGATAATTTTTGTTGCACGAGCGTACGCCTCTTTGATAATACGTTGAATTTCAAGATCAATTTCATAGGCAATCGCGTCTGAATAATTTTGTTCATTATTGAAATCGCGGCCTAAGAATACATTTCCACCCTGTGTAGATCCAAATTGAAGCGGTCCAAGTTTCTCACTCATTCCATATTCAGTGACCATACTACGTGCAATCGCAGTGGCACGCTGGAAGTCATTATGAGCACCTGTACTGACTTCACCAAAGACTACTTCTTCTGCTACACGTCCGCCTAAAAGACCAGCGATCTTATCAAGAAGTTCAGGTTTAGTCATAAAGAAGCGATCTTCCTTAGGAAGCATAACAGCATAACCGCCGGCCTGACCACGAGGAACAATCGTTACTTTATGAACGATTTCAGCATCATCCAAGACAAGTCCTATAATAGTATGACCTGCTTCATGGAAAGCAACAATATTACGTTCTTTTTTAGATATAACCTTACTTTTTTTAGCAGGACCAGCAATTACACGGTCAGAAGCTTCATCAAGATCGGACATATCAATTTTCTTTTTATCTTGTCTAGCCGCTACAAGAGCCGCTTCATTTAAAAGATTTTCAAGATCTGCACCAGAGAAACCTGGTGTACGCTGTGCAATAGCTTTTAGGTCTACACCTTCGGCTAATGG
>NZ_JBBODE010000006.1 GCF_038002765.1 Peribacillus sp. FSL H8-0477
AATTGCTCTTTGAAAACTGAACAAAACAAAGCGTCAACGTTTTAAAGAAGTGAGTACACACTATAAAAACAACCGAGCAAGTCAAACATTCTACGGAGAGTTTGATCCTGGCTCAGGATGAACGCTGGCGGCGTGCCTAATACATGCAAGTCGAGCGAATTGTTGAGTTTACTCAACAGTTAGCGGCGGACGGGTGAGTAACACGTGGGCAACCTGCCTATAAGACTGGGATAACTTCGGGAAACCGGAGCTAATACCGGATATGTTCTTTTCTCGCATGAGAGAAGATGGAAAGACGGCGTCTCGCTGTCACTTATAGATGGGCCCGCGGCGCATTAGCTAGTTGGTGAGGTAATGGCTCACCAAGGCAACGATGCGTAGCCGACCTGAGAGGGTGATCGGCCACACTGGGACTGAGACACGGCCCAGACTCCTACGGGAGGCAGCAGTAGGGAATCTTCCGCAATGGACGAAAGTCTGACGGAGCAACGCCGCGTGAACGATGAAGGCTTTCGGGTCGTAAAGTTCTGTTGTTAGGGAAGAACAAGTACCAGAGTAACTGCTGGTACCTTGACGGTACCTAACCAGAAAGCCACGGCTAACTACGTGCCAGCAGCCGCGGTAATACGTAGGTGGCAAGCGTTATCCGGAATTATTGGGCGTAAAGCGCGCGCAGGTGGTTCCTTAAGTCTGATGTGAAAGCCCCCGGCTCAACCGGGGAGGGTCATTGGAAACTGGGGAACTTGAGTGTAGAAGAGGAAAGTGGAATTCCACGTGTAGCGGTGAAATGCGTAGAGATGTGGAGGAACACCAGTGGCGAAGGCGACTTTCTGGTCTATAACTGACACTGAGGCGCGAAAGCGTGGGGAGCAAACAGGATTAGATACCCTGGTAGTCCACGCCGTAAACGATGAGTGCTAAGTGTTAGAGGGTTTCCGCCCTTTAGTGCTGCAGCTAACGCATTAAGCACTCCGCCTGGGGAGTACGGCCGCAAGGCTGAAACTCAAAGGAATTGACGGGGGCCCGCACAAGCGGTGGAGCATGTGGTTTAATTCGAAGCAACGCGAAGAACCTTACCAGGTCTTGACATCCTCTGACACTCCTAGAGATAGGACGTTCCCCTTCGGGGGACAGAGTGACAGGTGGTGCATGGTTGTCGTCAGCTCGTGTCGTGAGATGTTGGGTTAAGTCCCGCAACGAGCGCAACCCTTGATCTTAGTTGCCAGCATTCAGTTGGGCACTCTAAGGTGACTGCCGGTGATAAACCGGAGGAAGGTGGGGATGACGTCAAATCATCATGCCCCTTATGACCTGGGCTACACACGTGCTACAATGGATGGTACAAAGAGCTGCAAACTCGCGAGGGTAAGCGAATCTCATAAAGCCATTCTCAGTTCGGATTGCAGGCTGCAACTCGCCTGCATGAAGCCGGAATCGCTAGTAATCGCGGATCAGCATGCCGCGGTGAATACGTTCCCGGGCCTTGTACACACCGCCCGTCACACCACGAGAGTTTGTAACACCCGAAGTCGGTGAGGTAACCGCAAGGAGCCAGCCGCCTAAGGTGGGACAGATGATTGGGGTGAAGTCGTAACAAGGTAGCCGTATCGGAAGGTGCGGCTGGATCACCTCCTTTCTAAGGAAAATTAACGTGACGCTTTTGTTTTGTTCAGTTTTGAATGAGTAATTCATTCCTTATAGTAGAAAGGGGCCTATAGCTCAGCTGGTTAGAGCGCACGCCTGATAAGCGTGAGGTCGATGGTTCGAGTCCATTTAGGCCCACCATTCTTACTACCCTAACGGGGCCTTAGCTCAGCTGGGAGAGCGCCTGCCTTGCACGCAGGAGGTCAGCGGTTCGATCCCGCTAGGCTCCACCAATAAAGGTTTATCCTTTATACATTGTTCCTTGAAAACTAGATAATAGATAGAAGGCAAATTTTGCATCAATTTTTAAAACACCGAATGTTTTTTTAGTAGGTTAAGTTAGAAAGGGCGCACGGTGGATGCCTTGGCACTAGGAGCCGATGAAGGACGGGACTAACACCGATATGCTTTGGGGAGCTGTAAGTAAGCGTTGATCCAGAGATTTCCGAATGGGGAAACCCACTGTTCGTAATGGAACAGTATCTTTACCTGAATACATAGGGTACTGAAGGCAGACCCGGGGAACTGAAACATCTAAGTACCCGGAGGAAGAGAAAGCAATAGCGATTTCCTGAGTAGCGGCGAGCGAAACGGAATCAGCCCAAACCAAGAGGCTTGCCTCTTGGGGTTGTAGGACACTCAATATGGAGTTACAAAGGAACGGGGTAAATGAAGAGGTCTGGAAAGGCCCGTCAAAGAAGGTAAAAACCCTGTAGTTGAAACTTCGTTCCCTCCTGAGTGGATCCTGAGTACGGCGGGACACGAGAAATCCCGTCGGAAACAGGGAGGACCATCTCCCAAGGCTAAATACTCCCTAGTGACCGATAGTGAACCAGTACCGTGAGGGAAAGGTGAAAAGCACCCCGGAAGGGGAGTGAAATAGATCCTGAAACCGTGTGCTTACAAGTAATCAGAGCCCGTTAATGGGTGATGGTGTGCCTTTTGTAGAATGAACCGGCGAGTTACGATCCCATGCGAGGTTAAGTTGAAAAGACGGAGCCGCAGCGAAAGCGAGTCTGAATAGGGCGAATTAGTATGTGGTCGTAGACCCGAAACCAGGTGATCTACCCATGTCCAGGGTGAAGTTCAGGTAACACTGAATGGAGGCCCGAACCCACGCACGTTGAAAAGTGCGGGGATGAGGTGTGGGTAGCGGAGAAATTCCAATCGAACCTGGAGATAGCTGGTTCTCTCCGAAATAGCTTTAGGGCTAGCCTCAAGATGAGAGTATTGGAGGTAGAGCACTGATTGGACTAGGGGCCCCCAACGGGTTACCGAA
Source organism: Peribacillus sp. FSL H8-0477 (assembly GCF_038002765.1). NCBI lineage: Bacteria > Bacillati > Bacillota > Bacilli > Caryophanales > Bacillaceae > Peribacillus > Peribacillus sp. FSL H8-0477. Next base: position 2,924 of record NZ_JBBODE010000006.1, read on the forward strand.
TTCAGTCAAACTCCGAATGCCAAATACTTATTCTTGGGAGTCAGACTGCGAGTGATAAGATCCGTAGTCAAAAGGGAAACAGCCCAGACCACCAGCTAAGGTCCCAAAGTATACGTTAAGTGGAAAAGGATGTGGAGTTGCTTAGACAACCAGGATGTTGGCTCAGAAGCAGCCACCATTTAAAGAGTGCGTAATAGCTCACTGGTCGAGTGACTCCGCGCCGAAAATGTACCGGGGCTAAACGTATCACCGAAGCTGTGGATGGACACCGTAGGGTGTCCGTGGTAGGAGAGCGTTCTAAGGGCGTCGAAGCTAGACCGTAAGGACTGGTGGAGCGCTTAGAAGTGAGAATGCCGGTATGAGTAGCGAAAGAAGGGTGAGAATCCCTTCCACCGAATGCCCAAGGTTTCCTGAGGAAGGCTCGTCCGCTCAGGGTTAGTCGGGACCTAAGCCGAGGCCGAAAGGCGTAGGCGATGGATAACAGGTTGATATTCCTGTACCACCAATTTATCGTTTGAACGATGGGGGGACGCAGGAGGATAGGGTAAGCGCGCTGTTGGATATGCGCGTCTAAGCAGTTAGGCCGGAAACGAGGCAAATCCCGTTTCCATTAAGGCGGAGCTGTGATAGCGAGGGAAATTAAGTACCGAAGTTCCTGATTCCACACTGCCTAGAAAAGCCTCTAGTGAGATAAAGGGTGCCCGTACCGCAAACCGACACAGGTAGGCGAGGAGAGAATCCTAAGGTGTGCGAGAGAACTCTCGTTAAGGAACTCGGCAAAATGACCCCGTAACTTCGGGAGAAGGGGTGCTTTTTAGGGTGAATAGCCCGGAAAAGCCGCAGTGAATAGGCCCAGGCGACTGTTTAGCAAAAACACAGGTCTCTGCGAAGCCGCAAGGCGAAGTATAGGGGCTGACGCCTGCCCGGTGCTGGAAGGTTAAGGGGAGAGGTTAGCGTAAGCGAAGCTTTGAACCGAAGCCCCAGTAAACGGCGGCCGTAACTATAACGGTCCTAAGGTAGCGAAATTCCTTGTCGGGTAAGTTCCGACCCGCACGAAAGGCGTAACGATCTGGGCACTGTCTCAACGAGAGACTCGGTGAAATTATAGTACCTGTGAAGATGCAGGTTACCCGCGACAGGACGGAAAGACCCCGTGGAGCTTTACTGTAACCTGATATTGAATTTTGGTACAGCTTGTACAGGATAGGTAGGAGCCTTTGAAACCGGAGCGCTAGCTTCGGTGGAGGCATTGGTGGGATACTACCCTGGCTGTATTGAAATTCTAACCCGCGCCCCTTATCGGGGTGGGAGACAGTGTCAGGTGGACAGTTTGACTGGGGCGGTCGCCTCCTAAAGAGTAACGGAGGCGCCCAAAGGTTCCCTCAGAATGGTTGGAAATCATTCGTAGAGTGTAAAGGCACAAGGGAGCTTGACTGCGAGACCTACAAGTCGAGCAGGGACGAAAGTCGGGCTTAGTGATCCGGTGGTTCCGCATGGAAGGGCCATCGCTCAACGGATAAAAGCTACCCCGGGGATAACAGGCTTATCTCCCCCAAGAGTCCACATCGACGGGGAGGTTTGGCACCTCGATGTCGGCTCATCGCATCCTGGGGCTGTAGTCGGTCCCAAGGGTTGGGCTGTTCGCCCATTAAAGCGGTACGCGAGCTGGGTTCAGAACGTCGTGAGACAGTTCGGTCCCTATCCGTCGTGGGCGCAGGAAATTTGAGAGGAGCTGTCCTTAGTACGAGAGGACCGGGATGGACGCACCGCTGGTGTACCAGTTGTCTTGCCAAAGGCATAGCTGGGTAGCTACGTGCGGACGGGATAAGTGCTGAAAGCATCTAAGCATGAAGCCCCCCTCAAGATGAGATTTCCCATAGCGTAAGCTAGTAAGATCCCTGAAAGATGATCAGGTAGATAGGTTTGAGGTGGAAGCGTGGTGACACGTGGAGCTGACAAATACTAATCGATCGAGGACTTAACCATTCGTTTTAATTACATGCAAAACCCTTCTTATTATCTAGTTTTGAAGGAACAACGTTCCTTTATAGTCTGGTAATGATGGCGAAGAGGCCACACCCGTTCCCATTCCGAACACGGAAGTTAAGCTCTTCAGCGCCGATGGTAGTTGGGGGTCTCCCCCTGTGAGAGTAGGACATTGCCAGGC
>NZ_JBBODE010000007.1 GCF_038002765.1 Peribacillus sp. FSL H8-0477
CACTACCTTCTCTGTTCTTATGGCGCTTACCATGAATTTCGCTTTCTTATTCTCTGGTACAGTCAGCACCAATGCACAATTGGTACTGTTACAAATGTTCCTTCTCGTTGCTGGCTACAATGCTGCTCAATATGGTCTAGACCGTTATATACTGCCTTTCATTAAGAAAAAAATGAAGAAAGAAACGACTAAAGTGAAAATTAAACCCATTGTTTCTTAAAACCCATATTATACTGTACCCTATAGAGTAGACACGTAAAAAATGTCTACCTGTAGGGTTTTTTTTATTCTAATGAAGCAGCAACCAGCTAACTGTATAAAGTAAAAAGATTTTTCTTTAAACTCAACCAAATAAAGAGGTGGTTTGATTTGAAAATATGTAAGTGTCTTATTGTTTTTATAGGGACATTCTCAATTTTGATTACAGGTTGTTCAAAGGAAAGTTTAAATGAACTTCAAAATGTAGGAAAGAAGATTTTAGTAGAAAAACGTGCCAGGGAAGAAAATAAATATCAACCTTATAAAGAAATTACCGATGATAGTACAGTTCAAAAAGCCAAAGACATACTTGAGAGCGCAAGTTGGGAAAATGCAAAAGTAAATATGGCATACCCTCCGCCTTACAAATTTCGTTTCGTACCCGAAAATGAGCAATCGGAGATGATTTATCACATTTGGATCAGCTTAAATGAAGATATAGCGGAACTTATCATAGAAGGACAAAATAAATATGTCCAACTAAGTAAGACTAAATCAGCAAAACTATTAGAGATAATTACAGGTGTAAACCATTGAGGTCTTTTTATTATCGGCCCTTCCTGAGAACGGATCCAAGATCCACAAGATTCTAGTTTTAAAATAAGGTTACCTTACAAAGCTATTACAACCTTTACGCTGCACAAATAGAAACCTATGATTCATAGGCAGATTCTGCTGCATCTATAAAATACTGGTTCTTGAAGTTGATTACGCAGTGCCTGACTCAAAGTGTACTATTTACGTCTAAAAACGATAAGCACAAAACAGTCACTTTTTCTCTTATTTCCACCCTTCCATTTAAAGTGTGGAAATTGTGTGACATCACTCCTTTTAATTTGTGAAATATTTCACAAAGTCATTGATTGTAGTAAATAATGGATGTAAGATAGAGACATAGATAAGCGCTATCTTTACCAGAAAAAGGACTCATACTTTACTCAGAAAAGGAAAGGAAGTTGATTTTCATGTTAAAT